>CALFUQ010000113.1 GCA_937929885.1 uncultured Saprospiraceae bacterium | reverse complement strand
TAGTGTGTAGTGCTCGTTACTTCCCCTTCTTTATTTTTCTTTTCTACAGTTCGCTTTTTCTTAGATGAATTACCTCTCACGAAATCATGAACTCGCAACTTAGCTACTACTGTGCCGTTGTCCTGCACATAGGTCCATCCTCTTAGGTTTAAGGAATTTAGTATTTCGTTTTTATCAAATTTATATTTACCTGCAACATCTAACGAGTAAGTTCTATTGTCTGTACCGACTTTGTGTTTCGGTAAACTAGCATACTCTACATAGATTCTGTATTTATCTATATCGACTTTTTGGGCATTCAGAAGAAAGGTGTAGGTGCATAAAAGTAATGCTGTTACAAATATTCTCATGGGTTGGTTTTAATTTTAAAGTTACGAAAAAGTCTCTTTCGTTAATTTACAGAAATTATAGTTTAATCTTTTATGAACTGGGCTGCGAATATCTTTTCTTCAGTGTTGCATATCAAGTTGTAAATACCAGGAGGAAGAGCGGTTACTTTGATTTTTAGTTCTGATTTTCCTTTTGAATCGTAATAGTTTTCGCTGACTACCTTTCTGCCTACTATATCAAAGACATCTACTTTTTGGATGCTACCATGAGACTTGTCTAGTTTGATTGTTACAAGGTCATTAACAGGATTAGGAAATAGACTAAGCTCATCTGCGATAACATCAGTTTCGAAAATACTACTACTGAAATCTCTCTGGCCATTGCTAAACCATACGCCCCATTCCGCATTCCTAATAGCGGTAGAGGTTTGTGTGCCTCTTCCGCTAATCTTTGAGTTACTTAGTGGGGTTGTCTGTAAGTGACTAGCAGTTGCACTTGTAGTGCCGTTATGGATTATAAACTTATCATTTCTAGAGTAGCTTGGGAATCCTATGTTGTTAGTTTTTTTGATTAGATCGACTTCACTTGTTTCTACATTGACACCTATTATCTGCCACTCGTTATCTTCGTTTTCATTGAGGAAATCTAGCGCTATGATATAAGGAGAGTTCTTAGAGAATGCAGGATTGCCTACACTCACGCCTTCGGGCAATGAAGTAAACAGTTTGCCTATATTACCATCCGCCCAGCTATTTTTGTCACTGTCCCAAAAACTAAGAAACCCAACATCCCAATATTCCACATCGCCAGCCGAGCTACTGTTGATCCGATTAATAGCATCATATACAATTACATGATTGGTAAAATCAAATTCCATCGCATCCGCGTAGAGGACATCACCAGTCGATACCCCTTCTGTAAATGTAGGATTAGATAATTCGAAGATTTTATTATTGCCATTTTGTCTATCATAGACGATAATTCGATTATCGTTTTGATCATCTCTTTGTGCGAGTGCAGCTACCCATCTTCCATTTTTAGAAATCACTGCGTTACGCCAAGTAGGGGAGTCTTGAAGTATTTTTTCTGCAAAGGTTTTGGCAGTCCAGTCTATAGTTATGAGGTGCATCTTTTTATCCTTGCCTACGAAAACAATCTGATCACCTGCATCAGTGACGCTAGGTCGTGATATGATCCCAGTTTCGGAGAGTGGATTAGCGATAGGATCAAAGTCTCCGTTAGCAAGTATTAATTTGCTTTTATCATCTGTACTATAAAGGATGAGATCATCTCCATCATTAGATTGTACATCCTCTTGCGCATTGCTACCTTGTGTGCCAGTAACGCCTACTGCATCAAATGCCTTCTCTGCAGCCCTAACTACCGAGCTCGTGTACAAATCATCAGCTGCTTGTAGTACAGCTATCCTCGCATCTATAAATTGAGCAGATTTAGTTAGATAACTTTCAAGCACTCGATAAAATACTTTCTCGGCTTTGTCTATCCCAACTTCTGTTGCAAATAGATAATAAGCATGATTGATGATGCCGCTATTTATGTGTACTCCTCCGCGATCTAGGTCTCCGAGATACCGCTCACTATAGTGTTTTGGTTGCCATCCTCGCTGACCTTGTGATACCCCGTTGTGAGGGTCGGCCATATTTCTCAGTGCACCGCTTCTGTATGCAGATCGCTTAACTACTGTCTCTCCTAAGGTCCAGTTTTTACGCTCTATCATACATCCAAATATATCTGCGAATGACTCTCCTAAAGCTCCAGGTTCGTCGGTGTGATTTAGGCCTACCATTTTCTGCACTACACCATGGGTCATCTCATGCCCTGCAACATCAAGTGCCCCACCTAATGGTTCAAAACTAGTATTCCCATTGCCATACCAAATCCCAATCCCATTCCAATAAGCATTATCTAGAGGGTCTCCATCTTCGTCACTCACATTAACCCACGAGTAAATGTTATCCCCTTCTCCGGTAATTGCTTCTCTCTTGTGTACTTGTTTATAGTACTCATAACTTGTCTCCGCATTTGCTTGAGAAGATACAGCTACGGGTTGCGACCAATTGTTGTCGGAAGAGATGAAGTGGAAGTAATCAAAATTCTCTTGCTGAGGAGAATTATTTCTTGCATCAAAAGTTATGATTACCCCTTTTGCTTTGTTAGGAAATATGGAAGCACTACGATCAAACATACTCCTTGAAGCATCTATGAGGTAGAATTTATTATCATGCTCATAGGTGTTAATATTTTGTTCGTTGCCGAGTAGGTCTGTAGCGTCTGTAGACTCTGGGCCTCCCTCCGCTAGTGGCTCATGATGATGTCCGTAGAAATTACAGATATTGCTATAGTGGTTTAGGATCTCTCCTGATACTGCATCGATAAAATAAGTATCGTGTGCTCCCATGTTAGGATGTACTTCCATGTGCCATGCCATGGTAAACTTATTATCATGAGGATAGATTATTAATTCGCTTTTCCACTGTTGGATATCGGGAATTAGGCCTTTAAGTAGTTTTAAGTTTTTATCATAGGATTTGAAATTAGGCGTAATAATTTCTTGTGCTTGATGTTCGGGCATTGGATCTCCAAGTTCAAGATTGATTTGTTCTGTAGCAAAGTAATTCCCATTTAGTCGATTAACAATTCCTTCTCTGTCTGTATGAATAATTATTTCTGATCCGTAGATAGGTATGCCCTTGTAGTTTTGAGTTAGCTTTTGGTGACTCATTCCTAGCTCATCTTGCCATTCTCTTTTCTTTTTGAATTCTATTTGATCGTTATTTATTCCCATTTTGGGAGCAGCGCTCTCGAGATATGCATCGACTTGGTTCTTTAGGGACTTGTATTGTTTAGCATCTGGTAGCGATCCTTGTATTAAGTTAGGAGTCCCATTCTCAGCATAACTTACCACCTTGAGATTATCAAAATCGATAGTTAGGTTTTTTATAGAATTGTAATTGATTGGTTTTGTTAATTCCTCATAATTTGGGAAATAGGTATGGTCGGAAAGGGGTGGCGCCTGGTTAGCAATCTTCTTGCTAGCAACCGAGATTTGTTTAAACTTTTGCTGTCCAATAGAGACCTGAGCGCAAAGGAATATTGATATTAAAACTGAAAATAACCTAATCATAATCATTCGTATTAGTGAATGACTAGATTAGACGTAGATCACAATGAAACGTGAACTCAGTTAAATGCCATTATTTGTAACTAACCCTGTTGGAAATAGCCTACTACTCTTTGATAAACTTAGAAGAATATACTTTGTCCTCTGCTGTACAGATAACGTGATAAAGCCCCGTGCTTAATTCTCTTACGTTGATCCTTGTTGTTGAAGTCTTAGCAGAATTTTGTAGATCACTACTTATTACTTTCTTTCCAGAGATATCAAAAATTTCTACCCTTGACAAGTTCTTCGTATTATCGATTAATGACAAATTTATTTCATCAGTTACAGGATTGGGATATAGGTTTAATTCATCTGAGATAATTTCTGTATCAAATACACTACTGATAAAATCTCTCTGCCCATCACTAAACCAAACTCCCCACTTACCGTCATCTGCTAGGATGAATGTAGAGCCTCCGTTTTTAATTTTCGATCCGTCTACTTCCGTTACGTGGAGTGGGCTTACAGTATTCCCAACAGGGCCATTGTGTACTACAAGTTCATCTTCCCTCGAGTAATTTGGATATCCTATGTTGCCATTCGAGCTGATGGTCTGGATCTCACCAGTCTCAATATTCGCGCCTAGAACTTCCCATTTGTTATCTTCATTTTCATCTAAGTAATCAAATGCGATAATGTAAGGTGAGTTCTTGGCAAAAGTGGGGTTGCCTACGCTGATGCCTTCTGGTAAAGCAGAAAATAATTTCTCGATATTACCTTCTGCCCAATCTCCTTGAGAAGGATCCCAAAATTCTAGGAATCCTATATCCCAATACTCAATCTCTGCCCCAGTGGTACTTGTTACTTTATTGAATGCGTCATAGATAATCGTATGGTTAGTAAAATCAAATTCCATTGCATCAGCATACAAGACTTCTCCAGTAGAGACTCCTTCTGTGAATGTAGGGTTATAGAGTGTGAATATTTTTTGATTCCCTTTTACTAGATCTACGACGATAATTTCGTTGTCACTTTCTCCATCAAGTTCTGCCATCGCAGCTACCCATCTGCCGTCTTTAGAGATAACAGCATTTCGCCATATCGGACTATTAGAGATCACAGTTTCTTCAAAGGTGCCTGCTGCCCAGTCAATGATAATATTATAAATCTGCTTGTCTTCTCCTACAAACACGATATCATCTCCTGAATCAGCAACACTAGGTTTAGATCTTACAGGGGTATTACTGAGTGGATCAGCTAATATATTGGTGTTGCCATCCATCAGCACTAGTTTCGATTGATCGTTAGGTGTGTAGACGATGTAGTCATTTCCAGTATTGGTATCTACATCTTCTTGATAGGAGCCACTTGCTCCGGCTCCTATGCCTACTTGATCAAATGCTGACTCTGCAGCACTTGCAACATCATCACCATAAAGATCTTTAGCAGACTGCACCACTGCATTCCTAGCATCAACAAATTGAGAGGATTTGGTCAAGTAAGTCGTAAGCGCTCGATAAAAGACTTTCTCTGCTCTTTGAATATCATTATCAAGTGCTTGCTGAAATAAGAAATAAGCATGATTAGGGATACCACTGTTTAGGTGTACACCTCCATTATCCTCTCTTCCTGTGTATCGCTCGTCATAATGTTTAGGTTGCCATCCATTACCAAAATCTCCAGTACGGGCACCGTTATGCGGGTCAGACATACTTCGTAGTGCAGAACCGTCTCTAACCACTTTCTCGCCTATAGCCCAGTTTTCCCGCTCGATCATAGTCCCAAATATATCTGCAAACGATTCATTAAGCGCACCAGATTCTCCTTGGTAAGTTAGGTTAGCTTCCTCTTGTACCACGCCATGAGTAATCTCATGACCTGCGACATCTAGGGCTCTAGCCAAAGGCAAAAACATGCTACCTCCATTGCCATACCATATCGCTAGACCATTCCAATAGGCATTCTCCATGCTCCCACCATCTTCATCTGCCACATTTACAAACGATAAGATATTTGCTCCTTCATTATTCGTTGATTCTCTGCCATGCACAATTTTAAAATACTCATAAGCTCTTCCTGCATTGAAGTGGGCTGATACACCTTCAGGACTAGAGCTCCACGAATTGTTACTCGACTTGACATCATCATATCTAAAATTGTTGTTTTGCGGAGCAGTATTTTGAGCATCTAAAGTACCTATGACTCCGTTAGCATCATCTGGTAATCTTGATTGATCTCCATCAAACATACTTCTAGATATATCTATCAGATAAAAAGTACCACCTGCTGAGTAGGTATTGATCGCTCTCGTTTCATTAAATAGATCAGAGGCATTAGCAGATTCAGGCCCGCTAATGATTTCTTCTATCACCGTATGATTAGTATGGTTGCTAGGGCCGTGGTTGTGATTATGAATAGAACAGATATTAGAGAATTCATTTAGGATAGCTCCACTATTTGCATCCACTATAAATGTTCTAAAGTCACCTAAGTTAGCATAGACTTCAATGTGATAACTTAATTTGATTTCCTCATCAATCGGATATAATACTAACTCTGTATCCCATTGATCGAATTCTAAATTAAAGGACTTGCTCTTTAATTGTTTAGCTAGGTTTTCTTTATAGTTTTTAAGTTTCGATTTAACAATCTCTTCTGCCTCAGTTTTGGATAAGTTCTGTTTTTGATTTTGAGCAAGTTGAGCAGATGAAAAGTAATTGCCGTTAAGTCTGTTTATTTGACCTTCTTGATTACTATGCAAGATTATCTCCGCGCCATAGATCGGTATTCCTTTGTAAGTTTGTGATAGCTTTTGGTGGGTTTGATTTAGCTGATCAGTCCATAGGTCTCGTACTTCAAAATCAGTTAAGCCATCATTTATTTTCATGTGAGGTTTTGCCGCTTTTAAATAGTCTAGAGCTTGCACTTGAAAAGATTTCTCTGTTTTTCCAGGCGACAAAGTTCCCTCGATATATGTAGGTAATCCTGATGAATTAAGGTTTCTAGGTCTTAGGGTTGTGTTCTTTATATTAAGATCTAATGATCTGAAGCTTTGTCTTTCTAAGACTTGTTTTTCGGATTCTAGTGTTCTGATTTCTTTACTGATAGTTTTATCAGCTCCGCTTACCTTCGAAGAACTAACTTCGATATTTTTGAACTTACTCTGAGCAGTAAGAGATAAACTAGCTATTACTACAAGTATAATTGTTTGATAAACTCTAATCATTTTATTAGGCCTTTATTTTTATTCGCTAATTGACTCAATATTTTATAGAAGTCTTTTAATTTTTTTGGTACCTCTTCATTTTTACCTCCCCACTTGATGCTGTGTACATTTCCGTTTTCCTTATAGTTAATCCACTTATACATATTTCCAGGATCATCTAATTGAGTTTCAGCAAGTTTAAGATTCACAAAATTTAAGAATAACTGATCGACTACTTTGTCTTCTAAACTCATCATTTCCCCTCCTGTCTCTGATGAAGTAGGCGAGCTAGAGTTTTTAAACATCTGACCGTTTCGTAAAATGGAGAAACTTTTCACCTCACCTGTAAATCCACCACCGCTACCAAAGCTGATAATCTCTCTCTCGAATGTATCTGGAGTATATATTTTTTTCTGTGTTTTGCACGAGATAAAGGGTAGGGTAGTGATCATGACGATCAAGAGATATTTCATATTAAAATAATTTGAATATAAAGATAGGTTTACTAGTGCAAACTCATAAGTGATTAACACTTATTTGTGATGAATAATTCATCTAAGAAGTCCAACTATGAAATGATTTACAATTATTAATCCTTAGATCCTCACATAAGCCTTAATACAAGCTTCGCGACAAGGTGGATTGATAGTTACTGAGTTAGCCTGTAAATCAAAAACTCGGTAGGTCGTGTTGCTAAAGTTACAACTAGTATTATCGGAATTTAAGTCAAGTATTTCTTTACCATCATACTCATATGCCCCGTCGCAAGAAGTGTTTCCAGTCGTCAATCTCATTGTGCCATCTTCCCTGAATATAAATACTTCATCTGACCCAGCATCGTCTAATGAGTCATTATCACAGTTACTTGCACCATCGCTATAACACACTTTATCAAGTCGCCACATACCGACTAAGGTAATGTCTTGCTCCTCCGTTTTTGAGCAAAATGTCAAACAGATTGACATGAATATGAATGCTATTATTTTATTCATTTTGTTATTGTCTTACGTATAAATATGGACACCCTTCTATGCATTGTGGGGAAAATATCATTTCAGACTCCGTGAGTCTTGTAACAAGCCTAGTAGTTTCTTCAAAGTTACAATCACCAGAGGTAGCTGTTAAGTTTACATCTAAATCTCCTACACGCTCATACGTACCATTACATATCACCCCTTCAGTATCAAAGCTATACTCTCCTTGTGCAGTGAATGTAATCGTCTCTTCGTAATCAGCATCCCATAGGTCTTCTGAATTACAGCTACTTGCTCCATTGCTAAAGCATAATTTGCTAAGCTTCCATGTGCCTACCATTGTGATTTCTCCTTCAAGGTTAATACAACATTCTGTTTCGTCGCAAGACACTAATGCGAGACTTAATGCTAGGGTCAATAGTATGTATCTCATATTTTAAATAACGGGTAATTAGGTTTAAATGGTTGGTGAAATGGTGAATAATTTACATTATCAACTGTAATGTCGGTATCATCATAATATATTCATATTTCCTATATACCACATAATCAATCATTTACATATTTTAAATATTTAATTATAAGAGAATCAGACTGATTTACTTGCTGATTTATTAATTGTTATATAGTTTTGGTGTACTATTATACTAATACACTAAATAACAACTATGATAGCTATCAAGGATCTTTACTTTTCATATAAAAAGAACCAACCATTGTTTCAGGGCTTGGATCTCGAGTTGCAGCCTGGTAAGATATATGGACTGCTTGGAAAAAATGGAACTGGTAAAAGCACATTGCTCAAACTGATCAATGGCGTATTGTTTCCTAATGCTGGACAGGTCGGTGTAGCGGACTATATATCAAAAGACAGGAGACCTGGAATGTTAGAGCAGATTTTCTTTCTCTCAGAAGAGTATCATCTGCCATCACTAACTCCTGAAGACTATGTAAAAGCCTACAGTCCATTCTATCCAAAATTTGATAGATCAAAGTTCGAGGAGATTATAAATATTTTCGAAGTACCTAGAGGGAGAAAACTTTCGAATCTATCTCTAGGCCAAAAGAAAAAATCGGCAATAGCATTTGGGTTAGCGACTAATTGTAAATACCTATTGTTTGATGAGCCCACTAATGGATTGGATATCCCTTCAAAAAGCCAATTTAGAAAAGTCATTGCTACTGGATTTAGAGAAGATCAGGTAGTTATTATCTCAACCCACCAGATTAGAGACCTCAGTAACCTTATAGAATCCGTGATCATCATAGAAGATGGTAAGATCATTTTTAGTAAAGATGTATTTGAGGTCGAAGAGAAGATATTGTTTACAAAATCACTTTCGAGTGATGCTAAATCGGATTGTCTTTATTCAGAGATGGTTACTGGAGGATATGTCCATCTACTTCCTAATCCTGAGAAAGAGCCCTCAGAGGTGGAGTTGGAGGCTTTGTTTAATGCGATCATATATAATAAAGAATTAGTACAAAAACTATTTTAAATCAGCACCATGGATTTTAGTATTACAAGATTGTTCAATTTGATAAAGAAGGACTTTATAATAAGTAGAAAGTTTCTTTTGTTATTGATTGTATCGTTAGTAGCTGTTTGTGCTCTGTTAGTATTTTTCACATCGGATGGAGTTCCTATGAATAGTAATCAAGTACCACCAGATGCTGGCGAAATTGTATTTGGGGTATTGCTAATAATTGGTGGAAGTGTAATTACGGCAACTATATTCAGAGAATTTAGAAATCCGCCAGAGCGACTTAAATTCTTGTCATTACCAGCTAGCAACTTCGAAAAAGTATTTTCTAAGTGGCTCTATACGCTCCCATTTTATTTCTTGGTTGTATGCGTGATATTCATTGTTGGCTATCCATTATTCAGTAGTTTAATTGGGTCTTGGATTGATGTCGAATATGTTCATCTGCAGGAGTTAAGACCTAAGTATTTTGGGTATTTAGGACTAAGTTACTTTCTTATTCATTCTGGGATATTTATGTTTTCCCTATTCTATAATCGATTTCCTTTACCTAAAATAATAGTTACGGGATTCTTTTTAGCAATAGCTGGATTTGCTGTTATTGCCTTACTTACGAGGATTATTTTCTACGATCATTTCCAAGGGTTTTTTAGAGGAACAGAACTCATGTTTAGCAAGCAGCTGTCTAATGATTTTCAGATCTGGATGGAAATGTTTTTAGTAAAGCTTCCATATCGCTTTGCTATGATCGGTGTGCCGTTCATTTGGCTGATATCATATTTCAAAATGAAAGAAAAAGAGCTGTAATGGAATTCAAAAAAAATCAAACCATCTATCTACAGATTGCAGACTTTATCTGTGAGAACATACTTACAGAGAAGTGGCCAGTAGAAGAAAAGATAGCATCAGTGCGTGAGCTTGCAGCTATGATAGAAGTAAACCCAAATACAATAATGAGAACATACACTTACTTGCAGGATAAAGGAATCATCTATAACAAGAGAGGTATTGGATTTTTTGTGGCGATGGATGCACCTAGTAATATTCAGAATATAGAAAAGGAGAATTTTGTAAAAACAGAATTGCCTGAGATCTTTAAAAAATTGGATATGCTGAAAATGGATTTTTCTGAAGTTGAATCTCTTTACCGAAAATATTCTCAAAACGGAAAGCACTAAGACCATGAAAACATCAAATAAATTAATCTGCTTCGGCTTACTTGTTTTAATTGTAATAGCTACCTCTATTATAGTATCTGGTAAGTCTTCAATGGTGGATAAAGTTGATAAACAAAATAATTTAGTAGAGGAGCTTAATAGAAAAATCGAAGAAGGTGGAGATGAAATCGTGCAAAAGTCTTTAGGGATTTTAAAAGCAAGTAAACTCGATCTAGATGGTAATCATCGATATATTTTAGACCCTACTATCAATGAAATTGTCGTGACTGGGAAAAGAAAAATCGTAAATGACTTCGAGGATATTAGTGAGGACAAGTTCTTTGATGCTCCTATTTACACTGAGGTTACTTCTAGGCAAGATGAAAGAAATGATAGCAGAATATATGATCGAATAACGGATACGCTCTACTATACAATTGGAATTAAAGATTGTAATGACCTTTTGTTACTGATAGGTAATGAAAGTAAAGTTACAGCAACCGCGCCTTTGCAATTAGAATCTTTAGGTATACATATGGAAGGAAATGCTCACATCGCTGCAGAAGTTAATTGTAAGGCGCTAGAGATAAGATCACGAGATGCAGGACATGCTGAACTACACGGAGAGGTAAGTCGAGCTGATATCACACTCGATGATGATAGCAGCGTAGAGTCTTATGGCTTGATCGCTGAATATGCTGAAGTTATGCTAAATGATAATAGCAGGCTAGAGTTGAAAGTAGTTACAAATACATCAGGCTTTGTGAAGAACAATGCTTACTACGGCAATGCAGAGAAAATTGATATCGATAATCTGATTATAAGGGATAATGGTCGAGTAGATAATAAGTAACTCTAATAAACTTTGATAAACATCTAAACTAGGAACATGTTAAAAATTAAGTACATCATTTATGCTCCTGTGCTGCTAGTCTATGGTATCCTTATGTTCGTCCTACTTCTTCCATTTGGAGAAACAACACTAACTGCCACTAGAAAATTTATCAGAAAATAAAACCCTCAACCCTAACTTTAAAATTTATACAAATGAAACACTCAAATTCTTACAAAGTGATTTACCTCATCTACTGCTTGATATTGTTTAGCGCTTTTGAATTAGCAGGGCAAGATATGACAGCAAAATTTGATAGCATAGTAAACATGGTAGTTGATGATGTAAATGGGCCAGGATTCGCTATTCAAATATCGAAGGACGGTAAAACAATTTACCAAAAGGCAGTAGGTAAAGCTAATTTAGAATTAGATGTAGACATTACGCCAGATCATGTCTTTAGAATAGGATCAATCACTAAGCAATTCACCACTGCGGCAATTATGAAGTTGCAGGAAGAAGGGAAACTATCTGTCCAAGATGAGCTGATAAAGTATATTCCAGATTATCCAACACATGGCAATAAAATAACGATAGAGCATCTAATGACTCACACTTCAGGTATTAGAAGTTATACTTCTATGCCGGAGTTCAGGACAAAGTTTATGTCTACCCATTTCACTCCTGAAGAATTGATTGCAGTCTTTAAAGACGAACCGATGGATTTTAAAACTGGTGAAAAGGAGCAGTATAATAATTCGGCTTACATCTTACTAGGATTTATTATCGAAGAAGTAAGTGGTAAGAGTTATGAACATTACATAGAGACAGAATTCTTTGAGCCGCTCGGTATGGCGAATTCTTCTTATGAAGTAGCTTCAGATATTATCCCTAATAGAGCTTATGGCTATGATGCGAATGGTGGGAAATATGTCAATGCTCCGTATTTGAGTATGACTTTACCGTACGCAGCAGGATCTTTGTTGTCAACTACTGATGACTTAAGAATATGGAATGAAGCATTCTTTGCCGATAAGGTTGTCTCTGCAGCTAGTCGCAAAGCAATCCATACATCTGCTAAAACGAATGATGGCGAAAAGACTAACTACGGTTATGGATGGGGACTTCACGATTTTAAAGGAAGCCCAAGAATAGGTCACTCGGGTGGGATCAATGGATTTTTGAGTGATTCACAATATTTCCCAGACGAGAAAATATTGGTAACGGTACTTTCTAATTGTAACTGTCACTCTGCGACGAATCTCTTGAAACCTCTTACTGCTACTGCTATCGGGAAACCTGATATAGAACCCAAAGCATCAGATCTCGACCTGGTATTAGCTCAGCGGTATGTTGGTAAATATCAACTTACTCCTTCATTAATTTTAGATGTAGAATTAGATGGGGACAGGATGAAGGTACAGCCCACTAATCAAGAATCAGTTTATTTAAAACCCATAGGTCAGCATAAATTCTTTATAAGAGAGATCTCTTCAGAGTTAGAATTTCATCCAGAGGAAGACGGTTCTGTAAAGAGCTTGACGCTGTATCAAGGTGGTGCACATAAGGCTTTCAAGATGGACGTAAAAGAAGTAAAGCTTTCTGACACCGAGTTAAAAAGATATGCGGGAAGATTTAAAACAGCAGAAGGAATGCATATCAATTTTAGATTCGCTGATGGTGTATTATATGGTGAGGCAATGGGCGACGAGTCATCTTTGATGCCTTTAGGTGATCATGTGTTTTTGACAAGAGAAGATGCTGTAAGAGTGATATTCGAGGAGAGTGCTGATAATGGTATTGATAATGTAACTGTCTACTTAGGTGGTGAGCAAAAGGCAACTAGAGTTAAATAGCGTTCACCCCTAAAGTAAATAGAATGCGGTTAAAGAAAATAGTAAGAATTATAATTCTTCTTTCGCTCCTTCTTATTGTTGGGTTTGTATCATTTCTCTTATACGAAACAAAAGATGATATAGATGCAAATCTCTCAAATATAGAGCAGAAGCTAAATAGATTTTATAACTCGGAAAGAATGGGTGGTTTTGCAGTTTCAGTATTTAATGAAGATAACGTTATCTACTCACAGGGTTTTGGATTTTCTAGTAAGGAAACTGAAAAACCTTACACCTCCGAAACGCAGCAGTTAATTGCATCGTTATCAAAGACCACAATTGGTATAGCTCTTATGAAGGCTGAAGAATTAGAGCTCCTAAATGTAGACAATCCTATCAATGATTATCTTCCTTTTGAGATTTACAATCCGCTCTTTCCTGATGATGAGATTACCATCAAGCATTTGGCAACTCATACCTCATCTCTAGACTATAATGAACCTGTAGTGGAATCTTTATATTTAGAGGAAGTTAATACAGAGGGATCTTTGGAGACATTTATGTCAAATTATTTTCTACAGGCTAAATATGGAAAAATTACTTTTACCAAAAACAAACCTGGAACAGATTGGAACTACTCTAATATTGGATCGGCTTTAGCTGCTTTCATTGTTGAGCGTGCCTCAGGTCTGTCATTTTCAGAATTCACACAAGTTCATATTTTTGATCCTTTAAGACTTACCAATACTTATTGGACAGTAGCTGATAGTGATTCGGTATTACATACCAGTTATTATGAACCTA
>CALFUQ010000112.1 GCA_937929885.1 uncultured Saprospiraceae bacterium | reverse complement strand
TACGCTTGCAAATAACGCAACTGCTGAGGAGGCAACTACTCCAGCAACATATACAAATAGGAACTTCCAGAAGTTAGCAAGTGATGCAACGACTACAAGCAATCCTATAGAGGCACAGTATGAGACAAGATCTTATAAGAGAACAGCAGCAGCTACTACTACATCAACAGACGTTCCAGCTGAATACAAAACTGTATCTAAGAGACAGTTAGTAAAAGCAGGTGGATTTACTGAGTGGAGAGAAGTAGTTTGTGATTCTGATATTACTCCAGATCTTTACAGAAGAGTTCAGCAAGCACTTATTGACAGAGGCTACAATGTAGGTTCTGCAGGTGCAGATGGAAGAATTGGTGCAGCTACAAAAGAAGCATTAGTTAAATTCCAAAGAGATAATGGACTTCCAGTAGGTCAATTAGACTTTGAAACTATGAGAGCTTTAGGTGTGAGATAAGCTCTATAATTTATATTGAGAAACCTTGTCCCTCTTTTGGGGCAAGGTTTTTTTTATGCCTTGACTTTTTGTTTTCCTCACCTTACCACTGCCCGCCAAAGGAGGACAAACAATTACAAATGGAGAGAACTCTGCAAGATTGAATCTAAATCAGCTGAATAGTTTTTCATTTACACTGAATTTTTCCTTTCTCTTATGCAATGGAGAAATACTTACCTAGAGTGCATTGAAAAGATGGCTAACAGACTGTAATCTGGAAAGACAGGCAGAAGAAAAACGCTAAGTCAATTAATAAATATCGCATGACAACATTTAGAGACAGTGGTATTAGATTTTTATATGTGCAAAGCATACATTTGCGGTAAGTTTAATATATACCAATCCAACCTACACGACATGCAGAATATCCAATCCTTAATTAAAAAAGAAGAAGAACGTCAAATCAAAGGCGTAGAGCTTATCGCTTCAGAAAACTTTGTGAGTAAAGAAGTCATGCTAGCCATGGGTACTTGTCTTACTAATAAATATGCAGAAGGATATCCTGGTAAAAGATATTATGGAGGTTGTGAAGTTGTAGATGAGATTGAGACCATTGCAATTGAAAATTTAAAGGACTTATTCGGCGCTGCATATGCAAATGTGCAACCTCACTCGGGAGCTCAGGCTAATGCAGCTATCTTTTTAGCTTGTTTGCAGCCAGGAGATACCGTTTTAGGTTTTGACCTATCTCACGGAGGGCATTTATCTCATGGGTCGCCAGTTAACTTTTCAGGTAAGGTATACAGTCCGGTATTCTATGGAGTAGAAGAGGACTCAGGTATCATCGATATGGATAAGGTAGAAGCTAAAGCAAAAGAAGCTAAGCCTAAGTTAATCGTATGTGGTGCTTCAGCTTATTCTAGAGATTGGGATTACGCAAGATTTAGAGCGATAGCTGATGAGGTAGGTGCATTGTTACTAGCAGATATCGCGCACCCTGCTGGCTTGATTGCTACAGGATTTTTAAATGATCCAATACAGCACTGTCATATCGTAAGTACTACTACGCATAAGACCTTAAGAGGTCCTCGAGGTGGGGCTATCATGATGGGTAATAACTTTAATAATCCATGGGGGCGTACTACCAAAAAAGGAAATCCGATAAAGATGTCAGCCATCTTAAATAGCGGAGTATTCCCTGGTATGCAAGGAGGGCCATTAGAGCATGTAATTGCTGCTAAGGCAATAGCTTTCTGGGAAGCACAACGACCAGCGTTCAAAGCTTATTGTGAACAGGTGATTAAGAATGCACAAGTAATGGCTAATGCCTTCACTGATAAAGGATATAAGATCATTTCAGGTGGTACTGATAATCACCTTATGCTGATAGATTTAAGAAGCAAAGGTGTTACAGGCAAGGATGCTGAGAATTCGCTTGTAAGAGCAGATATCACCATTAATAAGAACATGGTACCATTCGATGATAAGAGTCCATTCGTGACCTCTGGGATACGTATAGGGACAGCTGCTGCAACTAGTAGAGGTTTAGTGGAGAAAGATTGTGAAGAGGTGGTAGAATGGATCGACAGCATAATCTCTGATATCGAAAATGAATCACTCATTAAGGACATAAGAAGCAAGATAAATCAAAAGATGTCAGCTTATCCACTTTATCCAAGTGTGGCTGAACCAGCTGTAAGTTTAGCTTAGATGCAAAGGATCTAAAAGGTCAGTTGGGTAGATTACTTTACTTAATCGCAGTCCACAAGCTGGGACACTCCAATCAAACTTTAATCGGGATTGATCTTTGAATACTTCTTGGACCTCTTCTAATTGGACAGAACCTCTACCTACATTCAATATCATACCAGTAAGTAGCCTTACCATTCCTCTCAGGAATCGATTAGCACTGACATAATACTCGATCCTACCCTGCTCGTGATCTATTTCTAATCTGCTTTCTGAAATGATACAGGTTTTAGTTTTCACATCAGTTCCAGTCTTACAGAATGGATCAAACTCGCTGTTTTGTGCAACTATAGCCGCTGCCTTATTCATAGCTTCTGCATCTAACTTATTGTAGTTGTAGTAGTGGTAGACATAATTTCTATCGAGTAATGTTTTGTTCTTTGTTAAGGTGTAGATATATGATCTTGAGGTTGCGCTGTATCTAGCATGCAATTTATCTGGTACTTCGAATAGCTTCTCGATCACGATATCCTTCGGCAGCATGTTATTAACCTTGAAGAGGATAGTTGCCTCGTCAACAGGATACTTCGTTTCGAATTGCGCAAAGAACTCTGTAGCATGTACACCAGCATCGGTTCTTCCACACCCTAGTATTGTAGTTTTTTCGTTTTGAAGTATAGAGAGTTTCTCTTCTATAACTTGTTGTACTGTGATAGCATTAGGTTGTCTCTGCCAACCTGAGTAGTTCGTGCCGTCATAACCAAGCCTCATGAAGTATTTGGGCATAAGTGCTTACAAAACTAATCAGTGAATAAACTCAAATATGAGTCAGAAAATCTTAAGCTGCTTTTAATTTAGAAAGCTTAGAATGAGAAAGCTTATCATTTACATACTTATCATCTATCTCTAACTCGTAGACATCTTTTTGAGAAGGTAGCTCAAACATTGCGTCTGTCAATACTGCCTCACAAATAGATCTCAGTCCTCTAGCTCCTAATTTAAACTCTAGAGACTTATCAGCAATCAGCTCTATCGCATCTTTGGTGAAGTTTAATTTGATTCCTTCTAACTCAAAGAGCTTTTGGTATTGTTTAATGAGTGCATTCCTAGGTTCGTTAAGGATTCTTATCAATGTCTCTCTATCTAAAGGCTCTAGATATGTGAGCACTGGTAACCTACCAATCAGCTCTGGAATTAGCCCAAAAGACTTAACATCCTTATGATTGATAAACTGTAATAGAGATTCTGAATCCACTCGCTCTTCAGCATCCTTTTTAAATCCTATTACTTGTGTATTAATTCGCTTAGCGATTAACTTCTCTATACCATCAAAAGCTCCTCCACAGATGAACAAAATATTTCTTGTATTTACTTTGATCATTTTCTGCTCAGGATGCTTTCTTCCTCCTTGTGGCGGCACATTCACTTCAGTACCTTCTAGCATCTTAAGTAATGCTTGTTGTACTCCCTCTCCTGATACATCTCTAGTGATAGAAGGATTATCTTTTTTACGAGCGATTTTATCTATCTCATCTATGTATACTATTCCTTTCTCTGCTGCTTCTAGATTATAGTCACATGACTGCAGCAATCTTGATAACATACTCTCTACATCTTCTCCTACATATCCAGCTTCCGTAAAGACAGTAGCATCAACAATTGTAAATGGTACTTCTAGAAACTTAGCAATAGTCCTAGCCAACAAAGTCTTACCAGTCCCTGTCTCACCTATAAATAAAATATTAGATTTTTCTATTTCGATGTCATCTAAGACCTTCTGCTTAAGACGCTTGTAGTGATTGTATACTGCTACAGAAAGGTATTTTTTTGCCTCATCCTGACCTATTACAAACTCGTCTAGATATCCTTTGATTTTCATCGGAGTAAGATCATCTGGCACTGTAAAACTACTCGAAGACTTCTCCGTATTGTTTTTAAGTTCATCTTGAATGATATCACTTGCCTGCTCTACACATACCTCACATATGTGACCCTCAATACCCGCTATCAGGATAAGTGCCTCTCCTTTATCTCTCCCACAAAATGAACATTGTTGTTTTTCTTTCTTTCCAGCCATGGTTCTCTACTATAATATATATAAGCAAGTTAACATATATTAATAATTGGTTTACAGTTCTTAAACGATATTATTAAGATTTTTTAGCAGTTTTTCTATCTAATACTTCGTCTACTAAACCATAAGCTTTAGCTTCTTTAGCGATCATCCATTTATCTCTTTCGCAATCTGCTTCTACTTCTTTAAAGTCCTTACCAGTATGAGAAGCCATTATTTCGTATAACTCTTTTCTCATATCCTTAATGAGGTTATAAGAAATCTCCATATCTGTAAATTGTCCTTGCATTCCTCCAGATGGCTGGTGTATCATTACCCTACTGTGAGTAAGGCATGATCTTTTGCCCTTAGTACCTGCGCATAACAATACTGCTCCCATAGAAGCTGCTAGTCCTGTACAGATTGTCGCTACATCAGGAGACACATACTGCATCGTATCATAGATACCTAATCCTGCAATTACGCTACCTCCTGGACTATTGATAAACATTTGTACATCTCTCTTAGGATCAGTAGATTCTAAGAAGAGGAGTTGAGCCTGTATAACATTAGCTACATAATCTGTCACAGGTACTCCCATAAAAATAATTCTGTCCATCATTAGCCTAGAGAATACGTCCATCCCTACAACATTCATCTGACGTTCTTCTATAACTTGAGGAGTAAAGCCTGTAATATTTGGCACTGCTGTCTCCATATATTTATCTATATGCATTCCGCTCATTCCCATGTGCTTAGTTGCATACTTTTTAAATTCATCTCTATGAAACATAGTATTTGTTTTTATTCTTATTTATAATGGAATTATACTAAAAGAGTTTATTAAGATTGATTTATTGCTTTGTTAATTTCTTGAACCTTCTCTCTAAAATCCTCAATACTTATTTTCTCAGGCTTTAAAGTCACTTTATTATAAATTTCATCAAAAAGCTTCTCGGCCATTGCCTCCTCATACTCTTTCTCTACTTGCTCACGGTTACCAAGGTAATTATTGATCATAGGTTCAACATCAAAATCTGGCTGTTGATATTGAGCCATGTAAGACATTATCTTTTTCTTGACACTTTCTCTTAATTCTTCAGGGCTTACTTCGATATTAAAATCTTTAGCCAATTTAGATTTGATCAATGACCATCTTAGATTCTTCTCGAAGCTATTGTATTCTTTATCAATATCCTCAGGCTTGACATCTGGGTTATTACTATTGAGCCATCTCTTCAGAAATTCATCAGGTAATTCCATCTGGTTGTTTTCTATAAGAGCATCCATAATACCCCTATAAACAAGGGATTTTTGCTGCTTTTCGTAGAATGCGCTTAACTCATCTTTGATTGATGTTTTTGCCTCTACTTCAGACTTTACCTTATCCTTACCAAATGCCTGATCAAAGAATTCTTGATTTAGTTCAGCTAGCTCTACCCTAGTAATCTTTTCTATAACTCCTTTAAAGTCTTTGCTTATTTCTTTCTCTTCTCCTTCATCCAGATTTAATAGATACTTCTTTACATACTTTTCATCTACGTCTTTTTCGATCGTATTGATATCAAAATCAAACGTATCTCCTTTTTTACCTCCTATTACCTTCTTCTTCAAGTCATCGTCTCCTATTCTACTTACTAACATTGAAAATCCTGTCTCATGGCCTTTTTCCTTCTCACTCCTGCCATCTAGCTCATTAGCTTTTATCAAGATCAGATCTTCCTCCACGATATCTTTCTCAGCTTCTACTTGCTTACCGTGCCTTTTCCTTCTCATATCTAATTCCTCTTGTAGAAGGTTATCTGGTATCTCTATATCAAACTCTTTATACTCATCAGATTCGCTCACACCCTTAATATCTATTTTAGGAGCAAGTCCGATATCAAAACTAAAGTTGAAATCCTTAAGCTCTTTGATATCAATATCCATCTGCTCTTGATCTGCAGAAGGGATAGGATTACCAAGTATATCTAATTTCTCCTCTACTAGATATCCTGATAGTTTTTCTTGTAAAGTCTTGTTCACTACATCGAGCAGAACGCTCTTACCATACATCTTCTTAATGCTAGAAAGTGGTGTTTTACCTTTTCTAAAGCCTTTGAGTTGGACTTTATTCTTGTAATTTTTTAGCTCATTATTGAAAGAGTCTTCATAATCAGACTTTTCTATGGTAAGCTTAATTACCGCGTTTAAATCGTCGATATGTTGTTTTTCAATCTTCATCTGTTGAATTGGATTTTTAAAGGGACTTTTTTGAGAGTCTAATACCAATTTATTAAAGGTATTAAAGCCCCCCAATACTGAATATTTGAAAATGTGCGGGCGGAGAGACTCGAACTCTCACACCTCGCGGCACTAGATCCTAAGTCTAGCGTGTCTACCAATTCCACCACGCCCGCATTTCAAATCGAAAAACCGCTTGATTTTTCAGAAGCGCAAAGATATAATCTTTTTGAGTAAATAGTACCCTAATGTGCCAAAGTGTAGAACTTAATTTACTGATTATTAGTTTTTAACTTGCAAGTCTATATAAGCATGCCTGTATCGACCAAACATACGACCCAAGAAGAGCTCAAAGCGATCACAAAATCCTTTAGACGATTAATGAGACCCCTCAAGTCTAAACTTGAAGGTAATGACCAAGAGATGCTTACTAAAGCTTATAAGCTAGCAGTAGAAGCCCATAAGTCGCAGCGCCGGAAGTCTGGAGAACCCTATGTCTTACATCCACTAGAGGTTGCTAGAATTGCGCACGAAGAAATAGGTCTAGGTCCTACTGCCATTATCTGCGCAATATTACATGATGTGGTAGAAGATACGCCTGTTACTTTGTTAGAAATCAAAGCAAAATTTGGTGATAAGATAGCACAGATAGTAGACGGCTTGACTAAACTTGATGGTACCTACAATAATGCTGAAAGCCCACAAGCCGAAAATCTTAAGAAGGTCCTTGGATCATTATTATATGATGTGAGGGTGGTGCTAATCAAGATGGCTGATCGCATGCATAATATGAGGACTATTGGTCCAATGCCTAGAAGAAAACAATTAAGGATTGCAGCAGAGACAAGTTTTATATATGCTCCACTCGCCCATCGATTAGGTCTTTACAATTTCAAAAATGAGTTTGAGGATATCTGTATGAAAATTACAGAGCCTGATACCTATAAGGAATTAGAAGAGAAAATAGAAGAAACTGAAGCAGAGCGTAACAAATACATCAAGCTATTTGTAAAGCCGATTAAGAAAGAACTCATAGAACTCAAAATCCCTTACAGAATTCTAGGGCGATCGAAGTCTATCTCTTCTATCTGGAATAAGATCAAAAACAAAAATGTAAGCTTCGAAGAGATCTATGACTTATTTGCGATTAGAATAATAGTAGATGTAAGAAAAGAAAAAGAGAAAAACGCTTGTTGGCAAATTTACTCCGTAATTACAGATGTGTACAATCCGATCCCTGAGCGGTTAAAAGACTGGGTAACCACACCAAAGTCAAATGGATATGAATCATTGCACACAACAGTAATAGGTCCGAAAGGTAGATTTGTGGAAGTGCAGATAAGAAGTGAGCGGATGGATGAAATAGCAGAGAAGGGATTCGCAGCTCACTGGAAATATAAAGGCGGACAAGATGAAGCAAACGTATACGACTCTTGGTTAGATGGAGTAAGAGGCATACTTGATCAAGAGGACTCTAATGCCATAGATATTATCAATGATTTTAAATCAAATTTATTTAGCAAAGAGGTATACGCATTCACTCCTGCTGGAGATATGAAGGTCATGCCTGAAGGGAGCACTGCTCTCGATTTTGCATTTGAGATACATACAGATATAGGTTACAAAGCGACAGCTATAAAAGTAAATAACAAGCTAGTCCCCATGGGCTACAAATTAAAAAATGGGGATCAAGTGCATGTCACAACTGGTAAAAATCAAAAGCCAAACGAAAACTGGCTTAAGATGGTAGTTACTGGTAAAGCAAGATCTAAAATCAGATCTTCAATGACAGAAGAAAGAAGAAAGAAAGGAGAGTTTGGAAAGGAAAGCCTTCAACGTAAATTGAAAAATATGAAAGTCGACTTCGAAGAGAATATCGACTTCGTAGTTAAACAGTTAGGATTTTCGAGCAGGCCAGACTTGTACTATTCTATGTTTTTAGAAGAGTCTAAGATTAGTGACCTGAAAATCTTCGAGGTAGTACAAAATAAACTTGTACTCAAAGAGGTAAAAGAAGCACCTATCGTACCTGCTGCAAAAACAGATACTCCTCCAAAGCGAATAAGAAAGAAAAAACGAGAAAAGGAAGATGCCATTCTGGTCAATGGAGAACCTGCAAGTATGTATCAATATTCTTTTAGTCAGTGTTGTAATCCTGTAAAGGGTGATGACATCTTTGCTTACTTGACTAGTACAACAGGATTAAAAATCCACAGAACTAATTGTCCGAATGCAGAACATATTATGGCCAATTATGGCTATCGTGCATTGAAGGCAGAATGGTCTGGTAGTTCAGAGAAAAACTTTTTAGTAGAATTACTTATTACTGGAGTGGATAGCGGACCAGGAGTCATCCAATTAATTACTCATGAGATATCTGTAAATCAAGGAATAGACATTAGATCATTTAGTATTGCTGGAGATCAAGGATATTTTGAAGGGAAGGTTAGTATAATCGTTAAAGACAAAAAACAATTATCCCATATAATTCACTCCTTGAATCAAACAGAAGGTATATCTTCGGCTAAAAGATTAGAAAAAGAAATATAAATCTTGGAACAAGCAGCTCATACAGAAGAAATCCTCAAAGAGGTAAAATCGATATTCTCTAATCACTTAGAGATGAATCAATTGCGCAAGACACCTGAGCGATTTGCGATCTTGGAAGAAATTTATAGACGTACTGATCACTTTGATGCAGAAGCACTATACATTCACATGAAGACTCAAAACTATCGAGTAAGTAGAGCTACTGTTTATAACACCTTAGAATTACTAGCAACTTGCGATCTTGTAAAGAAGCATCAGTTTGGTAAGAATCTCACTCAGTTTGAAAAATCTTATGGCTACAAGCAACATGACCATTTAATATGTATCGATTGTAATAAGGTCGTAGAGTTTTGTGATCCTAGAATACAACAGATAAAAAATATGATGGGGGACTTGCTAAAGTACCAGGTAACCCACCACTCTCTGAACATGTATGGCAAGTGCGATGGTGCTTGCGAAAAGACCGCGAAAGCTACCGAACCTCAATAATATCAGTCTAGTCAACTGGAGTGCCCTCGCTTCGAACTACTCAATACAAAAGCCCATTTAAAGTTGTGTAGCTAGAAACTGCCCTACATATTGATAATTATCTTATATAAAAAAGATAAATACCAAAGCTTATACCTACCTTTATGCTCTAAAAACTAATCACTAACGTACCAATAAACATAAAATGGCAGTAGACGTAATACTAGGCTTACAATGGGGAGATGAGGGTAAAGGAAAGATTGTAGATGTACTCGCAAATCAATACGATATGGTTTGCAGATTTCAGGGAGGACCTAATGCTGGACATACGATTATCATCGGTGATAAAAAACATGTATTGCACACTGTGCCATCTGGGATATTTAGAGAAGGGATGATTAATCTCATAGGAAATGGAGTCGTTATAGATCCTATTACACTAAAAAAAGAAATCGAAAATCTAGCTGAGGCAGGAGTAGATGTGGAAGATCGATTAGTAATTGCAAAAAAAGCACACCTGATCTTACCTACCCATAGATTCTTAGATGCAGGATCTGAAGCTTCAAAAGGAAAAGATAAAATAGGAAGTACACTCAAAGGAATCGGTCCAACTTACATGGATAAGACTGGTAGGAATGGGTTACGTGTTGGAGATATTCTTACCGATGCATTCAAACAAAAATATGAAGCATTAAAAGCCAAGCATCTTAAAATAGGTGAAATGTATCCTGAGGTGGACTTTGATGTAGAAGCTGAGGAGGTAAAATGGTTTGAAGCAATAGAACTTATTAAGAAATTTAGCTTGGTCGACGGAGAGTATATCGTAAATGAGGCAATCTCTCAAGGAAAAAATATTCTTGCCGAAGGAGCTCAAGGGTCTATGCTCGATATTGATTTTGGAACTTATCCATATGTTACTTCATCAAATACGATTACGGCAGGTGTTTGTACAGGGCTAGGTATAGCACCTCAAAATATTGGTGATGTAATAGGAATTACAAAGGCTTACTGTACAAGAGTAGGATCAGGACCATTCCCTACTCAACTAGACGATGCTGATGGAGAAAAACTGAGAGTCATCGGAAAAGAATTCGGAGCAACGACAGGCAGACCTAGAAGATGTGGGTGGATAGACTTACCACAACTTAAGTATACGATCATGCTTAATGGTGTGACAAAGTTGGTAATGACAAAGCTTGATGTGCTTAATGAGTTTGAAGAGTTTGGAGCTGCTACTGAATACGAGTATGATGGTATCAAGTCCGATAAACTACCTTACGATATAAATGCATACGAAATCAAGCCAGTCTATAAATCTATAAAAGGTTGGAATAAGGATATAGCCTATGCAAAGACTTATGATGACTTACCATCAGAGTTGAAAACTTATATAGACTTTACAGAAGAAACGTTAGGTGTACCAGTAGATATTATTTCTACAGGACCTCAGAGAAAACAGATACTCCACAAAGAGGTTGTGGAAGCAAGTTTAGCATAGTACGAGCTTAGTTGATTGCAGACTAGTACTCAGCTACTACTATGTATTGATATTCTAAAGTCGTATCATCACTTGCTACAATAGTGTAGCCTGCATCAGTGACTAGATTCTCTATTTGATAGTGCGGCATGCGATCACTTAATTCTGGACCATCAATTGCTAAACGCTTCATTTTAAAATCTACAATCATCAGTAGTCCTCCTTTCTTAAGACCCTTCTTCAGATCTTGGAGGTATTTCATTTGGTCTGAGATATAGGTGATGGTATTAATTATTATGATATTATCAACTTCATCCTCTTCAAGATTAGAATCATTCACTCCAGCCACCCTAGTCTCAAATTTATCCTGAATCCTAGCAGGTAAGTCTGCAGCAAAAACATCCATGAGTTGTATCATATTCGGATCGATATCTAAGGCGATTACCTTATCAGCTTTCTGTGCTAATCTGAATGCGAAATAACCCGTTCCTGCTCCAATATCTGCGACAGATTCTCCTTCAAGATTTCCCAACATTCTGATTACTTCTTCGGGCTTTTGCCACCCTATCCTGTCATCGTTTACAGGTACAACCAGATTAGTATCTAGTTTTGCTGGCGTTTCGGATAATTGCTCTGGTATAGATTCAGATATATTATTATTACCGTTATCGCATGCCGCAAATAGACAAAGTATCAGTATTAGTAAAATATGCTGCAAATTTGAAAGGGTCATGATTCAAAACAAATATAAGAATTAGATGTACATCTATTCTTATAAGTCAAACTCAATAAAGCTCATAAAGTTTAATCATAAATTGCTCCATGTAAGGCCTAACTTTCCTATTATTCTCCGAGTGCCCGTTAGCTATGATAGAAAAGCTTAACCACTTTCCAGATTTAGATTTTACATATCCAGAATAACTTAATACTCCATTCATAGACCCACTCTTGGCCCAGATGTGGCCTTTAGCTTTCGAATTTTTAAAGAAGCCTTTAACAGTACCTTGATATCCACCCATAGGAAGATAAGTCGTCGCAGTCTTGAGTGTAATCTCATTAGCTATGGAGCTTAGAAAATCTGAAATAAATCTTGTCGATACTTTATTGCGAGCAGATAAACCACTTCCATCTTCTATTTGCATCCCATTAAGATTTATTCCCCTTCGCCTCAATATTTTTCTGATGGAATTAATACCAGCAGCTCCACTACCAAGCTCCATCTCTTTAGTCCCAATTGTTTTTAAAATGGTTTCACAGTACAAATTGTTACTTTCAAAATTTGTCTTTTTAATTATCTCTTTAAGTGGAGGCGAACTTACTTGGTAAACAGGTTTTCGCTTTGAGTATCCTTTTTCTCTTTTAAATGTAGTCCTATAGTCTTCTGCTTGAATGCCATTACTAGATAAGGCATTAAATAAAGAGTAAGCTAAAAATAAAGGTGGGTCTGGTATCGATCCTTTGATCACAAATTGCTTTTTGCCAGGGGGGATAGTCCCTACTATCCGTTTTGTATAATTATATGGGCCACCAAAAATATATGCGTTATCCCCCGACCCCTTAGGGCCAGTCTTGACTTCACTTTGTAGTTCTAATCCAGGTATGTGAGGGTGATAACTTATCAGCTTAGGAACTCTTCCCTCCTTTAATTGCTGACCATAATAGATTTTGTATTCATTATCTATAATATTAATTCCCCATGCTCCTGCAGCATAGTAATTCCCCAAATCATTCCACTGCCAGGTAGGGTTAATCGGGTAACTATTAAAGATCGACTCATCTCCTACTACATCTCCTGCTATACATAAAATACCTGCATCTCTTACACTTGCAGATATATCTCTGAGTAAGGTTTTAAATGGGACTGCCCCTTTTATTTTACTTGAGCCAAGTGTGGGGTCACCACTACCCATTATGTATAAGTCACCTCGCAACGTACCTCCTTCGTCTACATCTCCACTGTAAGCTACCTTAGTTGTATAGATGAAATCTTC
>CALFUQ010000111.1 GCA_937929885.1 uncultured Saprospiraceae bacterium | reverse complement strand
ACTATGATAAGACTTTGATTAGTTGGGCAACAACAATACCAAGCCCAGAAGGTCCTTTACATATAGGTGCTCAATCATTAAAATATTGTGAAGCTGCAGATGCTCGTCAGCAAATAATTAAGAAAGGATGGAATATCATAGGAGATCAGAATGATTGCACTGATACAGAAGAAGAAAATCCTACAAATGAAACTAAAGTGTGCGGTCAATTATACGGCTTGTATGAAGATGATGGTGTTAGCTTAGCAACAATCAATCAGAAGACAGGAGAACATAAATTGCTTTCTGATAAGATTAGTTATACTGCAGAGCACTCAGCTTTAGATCCTACAAGAGAGCTATACTCTTTTATTGGTCAAGTGGCTGAAGATAATCCTGAAACTAGGCTTTATACGCTTGATCTTAATACTGGACAAATCGTTCACCAACCAATTTTAGACTTGACGGATGGAAACTTAGAAGAATTACAATACGACCCTCGCACAGGTATGCTTTATGGTTTATTTACTAGAATTAACGATTTTCTAACTTACACAAGATTAGCTAATGTAGACCCCACAACAGGTAAGCACGAAACAATCTCAGAAGAAATCATTAGTTACGCTCCGCAATCTTCAACACTAAACCCTAATGATGATTTATACTCCTATACAACTAGCAATAGGGTTTATACGATAAATATTTTAAATGGCGAGATTTCTAGATCTGATGTTTATTCTGAACGTCAATACATTGCTAATTTTCAATATAATATTTGCGATAGTATAACTTATGGGTTTATATGTGATTCAAATGCTGGTTGTCGCTTTATTGGGTCTAATGGATTTAGATTTACCAATTCGAGAAGTGCTACAATTGATTTTGGAAGTCAGCAATATATATTTTTAGATGCCAACAACAAGCTTAATACTTTAAGTATAGAGGGAGAATTGATTTACTCACCTGATGTATCAAAAAATGATGAACAACGCTTTTCAGTATTTCCAATTGGAGAACTTCAGTTCTTTAATTGTGTAGAATCTTCCTGTCTTTACACTGAAGAAGAAGAAGAAGAAGAAGAAGACTCTTGCGGTCAATTATACGGCTTGTATGAAGATAACGGAGTAAGCTTTGCTAGCATCACTCAAGAAAATGGAGAACACACCTTGATTTCTGGTAAGATTAGCTATACCGCAGAGCACTCTACAGTCGATCAAGCAAGAGAGTTATACACCTACATCGGTCAAGTATCAGACGGCAACACAGAGAAACGACTTTATACCATTAATATGAACACTGGTGAAATTGTTCACCAACCTACTTTAGATTTGACTTTTGGCCAAGTTGAAGAATTACAATACCATGCTTGCACAGGAGTCTTGTATGGAGTTTTTACAGATCATATTACTAACGAAGGGCCAGTCGGTTCAAGATTTTCTATCATAGACCCTGCAACTGGTAAGCATGGGCCAATAACTGGCAGAATATCTGACAACGCTAGATCATCCACTATCAATCCTAATGATGATGTTTACTACTACATAGGCCAGAAGTTTAATGGTAACAAGGATTATCTATTCTCCATCGAACTAGCAACTGGTAATGTGTTACGTGAGCAAGTAGTAGATGAGCGCTATGCTGGATTACAACAGCTACAATACAATACCTGTGATGGCTTGCTGTATGCTTTATTTGAGGATTCAGATGGTATGCGCATCTCTACAATGAATCCTATAACTGCAAATGAAAGTCGTATCACAGTTACTCCAAGTAAAGGAGCGAACAGTTCTACTTTTGATTTTGAAAATCAACAATACATATATTTTGGCTCTGACAAAGAACTTGTAACCAAAGGGCTTACAGGGCCAGCCCTTTACTCCCTTGGCGCACGCAACGCAGATGGAAATATTAGAGAATTACAGTTCTTAAATTGCGTAGAGTCATCGTGCCTAAGTTGTGATATAATTGCAGAACAAGAAGAGACTGCTACCTGTCCAGATTTAAGTTCAATCAGTAGTACAGCCATAGCTGTCGGTGTCACTCCTAAGACCTGCGATCAACGAGGTGACATCCATCCACCAAGTAGAGGATGCCCGACAGGATCTACCATGACCTACGCGATAAACGGAGGAGCATACAACGTCTTAAGTCTACCTAGCTACAATCAGTCTGAGTCAATGATTATAAGATC
Source organism: uncultured Saprospiraceae bacterium (assembly GCA_937929885.1). Lineage (GTDB taxonomy): Bacteria > Bacteroidota > Bacteroidia > Chitinophagales > Saprospiraceae > CALFUQ01. The sequence goes on along the minus strand of CALFUQ010000111.1, from coordinate 1,249 downwards.
TAGATGTATCTGCAACTCTGATCCTACTCAATTTAGTGCAACGGCTACTGTGGTAACCGATCCTGAGATTTGTTTTGATAGTGATGAGACGGAAACTAGAAGTCGCACAAGACTATCATCAATAACTGATAACATAAAGGTCTATCCTAATCCAGTGAGCGGAGAATTGACTGTAGACATTTTTACAACAGAGCAGACTGCGCTTAAGGTCGAACTGCTAGACATCCTAGGTGCAAGAGTAAGCAGTGTATCACCGATAACTAAATCTATAACCAAAGGAACGGAAAGCATGCAACTCAATTTAGCTGATTTAACCGCTGGAGTATATTTACTTAATGTTCAAATGAACAATACCAGACATGTAAAAAGAGTACTCGTGATAAACTAGTATGCAAATGATATTTACTCTTAATTACCCCTATTATCTTTCATTTACTTGAACGTGTGAAAGCTAATAGGGTTATTTTATTCTAGTCTTATCACCAACAGTCCACTTTATCCCTTCTATGACATGCTGCTTACCGAAAGGTGTATCTAGCGATCTAAGATCATGACCTAACTCTGTGTAAAAGAATCTTCCCCCATCCCACTCTCTAGTCCACGCTATCGGATGATCATCACCCATTCCTTTTCCGTCTCTTGTCTGGAAATACTCACGTACTGGCTCATAAGTGGTTTCATCTACTCTTAATAGTACTTGAAGGCCAGGCAATCCAGTTACACTTTTAGTATGATTTGTCCAGTCTGCCGTATACCAAAATGCTGAACCATGTCCTTTTACTGTTGGATGATCCATAGCTGCAGGATCCACTATCACCTTTGCTTTTAAGAATTCTGAATCACTATTAAAATCACATCCACCAAGCTCCATCAGCCATGGCCATTCTTCTTGATGCACAAGTACTGCATGCAAAGCAACGATGGCTCCTCCAGACTTATACCAATCTTCTATTGCAGATCGCTGGGATTCATTAAATACCTTATCCAGTACATTCGCATTATTGAATAGGATGACGTCATAATTCTCTAATTTCTCGGCAGAAACATCATCCCCAGTTTCGCTTACATCAAGTTGCATATTATGTGCAGCCCCAAGCCTGACCAACCATCCGTTGATAATAGGTATCTCAGGATGGCGGTACCAACCAGTTCCAGAAAACAATAATACTTTAAGTGCATCATCACTGTCAATTGCTTTGGTTGTCTTGATGCTAGTTTGATGATCTCTATGTTCTGGGATATGTTCTGG
>CALFUQ010000110.1 GCA_937929885.1 uncultured Saprospiraceae bacterium | reverse complement strand
ATTAAATATGGCTAGGTAAAGGGCTTCTCTTTTGGCAGCGATAGAAGCGACTAGAATGTTAGCACAAGTACCTATCTCAGCGCCCATCATTACAGCTATCCCTAAGCTAGGATCAAATAGCCCTTCCTTTGCCAAGCCTATGACTATACCTACCATCGCCCCCGAAGACTGGATGATAACCGTAAATAAACCTCCTGCCAAAGCCGTTCTAAATGGAGATACTGCATTATGTTCCAACCAGCCACTGATTTGAGAAAATATCTCTGGCCTAGCTACTGCTTCTTCTATCAGAAATAGTGCATAGAACAAAATCCCAAGGAAGAAAATCAGCTTTAGGTATTTGTAAGCTCTATCATTTTTAACAAATAAATGAGATATTCCGACAAGTAGTAGGATGAAAGAATAAGCCATGACATCAAAGGCAAATAGTTGGCTTTGCAGCGTAGTCCCAATGTTAGCTCCGAGCGCAATACCTATGCCTCTCCTGAGATCTATAGTGCCAGCGTTTATAAATACTAGCGTAAGGATTATGACTGCAGACGACGAATCTAGGATAAGAGTAGTAGCTGCTCCCACCAAGATAGCCGTTGGTAAACTAGAGGTGTAATTCCTTAGTATTTGTTTGGCCTTATTGGTGAATAACTGTTCGAATATCTCAGATAGCTTTCTTATAGAGTATAGGAACAGAATAATCGAACCAGTTATGGTGGCATAAAACTCTATCGTTAGGTCCATTATTTACCCTTACGAATTTGTAGTAGTAAATCGTAAGGGGTGATGATCCCTACCAGTTTAGCATCATCATCGATGACAGGTAAAGCCCTATAAAGATTATCAAGAAAAACATCTAAGACGTAATCAAGCTTTGCATTTTGATTTACACTCAGTGGCATTCCAACCATAAAATGTTTTGCGCGTAATTTATTATCTACACCTAGGTTAGAAGATCTTGCTACATCTTGTGAACTAATGATGCCTGACAACTCATCATTCTTGTCAGTGACTAGAATGTGGTGTATGTTACGTCTAGAAAAGTATGGTTTAAATTCTTCAATTAAAGTATTCTCGTCTACTGAGATAATCTCGGTAGACATGATGTCTTTTACACTTTTTTGTAATTCCATGGGTGTTAGGTTTTAATATTCATAATTAAGAGAGGTAGGTTAACATGTCTTCTCATTTTTTGTGTGAGGCTTTTAGAGAAAAGCTTGCCTAAGAATGATCGCTTTGTTTTATGCATGATGATTAACTGGCACTCATAATTCTCAGCAAAGTCTATTAAGTTTTCTTCTGTATCTCCTTCTTCCTCTGTGTGAAATATGGTCTGTATAGATGGAGAGTGATCTACCATGTACTTTGCAAATGCTTCTTGCTCAGATATTTGTGGATCAAGCTTGGTCCTGACATGCAGGCACCTGATAACTGGTTTGTGAGGCGCTATTGCATTCATACTCTTCCATAGAATATATGGATTGCTATAGTCAAGATTAGTAGGGTAGAGGGCATTAAATATACCTTCGAATTTATAACCCTTTGGTACTAATAGAACGGGATAATCGGCTTCATCTGAGAGCGTCAGAGAGGTAATACCGAGTATCTTATCACTTATGCTATAATTCTCACCTTTGTTGCCTAGAACTATTAGATCGGGGCTAAAGAGTTGAGCACATTCAGGGATTTTTAGTACGGGGCTACCTATAAACACTTCAGTCTCAATCTTGATAGTGTCATTCTCATTTTCAATGCTTTGTACTAGTTTTCTTAACGCTCTTTCTGACTTTGAGGTTAAATTGTTTATCAGTTCAATGGTGGAGAAAGGAGTGTCCCTTATGTTTTTAGATGGATCAGCAACGTGGATAATCTTTAGGTTAATTACTTGGCCTTTACTCATAGCTAACAAGTATTCTAATGCATCATTTGAATTTTCAGAAAAGTCGGTTGGAAATAGAACCCGTTTCATAAATTGTTTTGTTGATTTACCCTTCGAAGATCATTCTATTATCAAAGGTCTTAGGTGATCAGTATCATCCAGGAGAATGATTCCCATCAGAGTAGTTGCTAGGTGAGTTAATCATCTTTATATAAAATATAAATCATGAATGACAAAACCATCAAATCCATAGACAGAGAACTTACATTAAATACCAAGTTGTTCATCTTGATGACCTTCTTGATTTTGTTGTTTAGTTATTGGTTTGATTACAATGACTTCACTTTTGTCTTTGCAACTATGCTTGCTTTGATAGTTGTATTAGCTGTCGAGTATTATCTGATCATGGTTAATAAGTACCCTGCTACCTGGCATTTTATGAAGTGGGTGTTCCTTTTTATTCTCATGGCTTTAATAATGATAGGATTCATATGAAAAATATAAATCGAGTAACAAATCTATCCTTGGCGATTGTTTTAGTCGTAGCAGTGTTTAGTCTTTGGTATAAGCAGAATTATAGTATGGACGTAATTTTCCCTTATGATATCAATAGTAAAAGCTGCAAAACATCAGTCCTAATAGCAACACAAGAAAGCAACTTTAAGGATGATCTGACATATAAATTGATACACCGGGTAGATGATGATGAAGTCTATATTCAGGTAATGGATGTCACAGGATTAATGTCAGAAGATGAATCGGACTATGATGCTATCTTTATTATTCACACTTGGGAAATGTCGAAGCCGCCATCTGAAGTAAGTGATTTTATCGACCATGCCCCTGACAAATCAAAAATTTATACCATAGGTACATCAGGATCAGGAGATCTCATGCTAGGAGACGTAGATGGAATCAGTACTGCATCTACGATCAAGAATATGGAATACATCTTAGAGAAAGCGATTCGATGGTATCTCACCAAAGTACCATTGGTGACAAACGAACAAACCTTAATCTACTAATCCATAACTCAGCTATAATGAATGAACTAGAAGTAAAACCTAAAAAAAGTCTCATCGAATACGGATTTGAAGAAGATGGAAAGCATTATTGGTGGGCAAGTTGGTATGCTAATGTACTAGGTTATAAATCCTTAAAAACTTTCACACCAGTAATTACAAGAGCTAAGCAGTTGTGTGTGCAATTGGGCCTCGCTGCAGAGAATAATTTCACCGTCGCTACTTCGGACGTAGGTAAAGATATTAAACTTACAAAGTTTGCTTGCTTCCTAGTTGCCATACAAGCAGATGCTCGTAAACCAGTAGTGAAGCGAGCACGTAGCTATTTCCTTAATGAACTAGAAGAGCTAGATGTGTTGCTAAATGATCAGGATTACCTCCATAGAAACCTAAGCAGACAAGAACTAAAACGGATCAATAGTGATCTCTCCAAAATGGCAGCAAGATCACGTGTCAAAGATTTTCAATTTTTCACAAACGAGGGTTACTTGGGAATGTATAATCATACGATGCCCGAGTTGAGGAAGAGAAGAGGGTTAGAGTTTGATGATAATATGAATGACTACATGAGCGCTACCGAGTTAGCTGCAAATATTTTCAGAATTACCATGACCAAAGAACGACTCAAAAGATTACGTAATCCTAATGAAGCTAAAGCAGCTAAACAACATTGGACGATTGGTTCTCAGATTAGATCTATGATCAAGGAAAATACTGGTGTGTACCCTGAGCAACTACCGCTGAAGGTAGATCTGAATGATCTGCAACGTAAGCTAAAGAAAGCGCAGCGAAAGTTGAATGAGGAGATTCAATCAATTGAACAGGTGTCACTAGCGAATTAATTATGGAGTACTCAATAAAAGCAACTTCATCATCCAATTACAATGGAACGATAAATAAAAGGCAAACCAAAATAAGTTTTGCAACTACTGAGGAATCAGAAGAAACTTTAGCAAATCCAGCAGAGTTATTTTTAGGGTCATTTGCTGCATGTATTCTTAAAAATGTAGAACGATTTTCTAAATTTCAAAAGTTTGAATACACAAATGCAGAGATTAAAGTTAACGCAACACGACTTGAGAAGCCACCAAGAATAGATAAGGTAATTTATGAATTGATAATCTATAGCAAAGATAATAGTTTAAATACTGAATTACTCAAAAGGAATATTGAAAAGTTCGGAACGATATTCAATACCATCAAATCCTCTTGCCTAGTTGAGGGTAAAATAATTGTGATTTCTAAGTGAGAGCTACCAATTATCATCCCACTTAAAGAAGGCTGATTAAGATCATCAAAAGCGCCGTCCTAAGTCATGATTATTCAATGTCACATCTAATACTTTTAAAGTAAAGCAAAACGAAAAGTTATGATTTTAGTATCAATCTACCTTATTCTCCAAATCCTCAAAGATAGAAGGTGAAGCTTCAGCTATTGCGTAAAGAGAATTCTGAAGTATTTAGTCAAAGTATGAGATTTAATAGAGACCAACTTCTAAAGTATTGGACTAGTCAACCTGGCAATAGATTCCATCAATCTATTTCTATCTGCCCTTCCATTGAAGGTGTTCAAGGAAAGTTCTTCACAAGCTTTGATATCATCAAAGAAGTTTTTCTTTAACTCATGTGTAGCATCCTTGTCGTAAATAATTGCATTGATTTCAAAATTTGTGTCGAAACTTCGTTCATCTACATTGGCTGTACCTACTGAAGAGATGATGTCGTCACTAATGATGATTTTGCTATGTAGGAATCGCTCTTGGTACAAGTAAATACGTACACCTGCAGCTAATAGTTCTTCTAGATAAGTAAACATGCACCACTTCAGCCACTGAGAATCAGATTTGAGTGGTAGCATTAACCTAACATCGATATCACTTAATGCTGAGGTTTTAAGTGCAGTGAGTATCGCATCACCTGGGATAAAGTAAGGAGTTACGATGTATACATAATCTTCAGCATCTGTGATGATCGTGAAGTACTCATGTAAGATCCCTTTATACTCTGAGTCTGGGCCACTAGATACTACTTGTACAGTACTCCCGTTAATAGCTTCCTGATTATTAGGTTGAGAGATGTGGTACTGGGTTTTGCCAGCATGGAGCCAATCACTTAGAAATACTTTTTCAAAATCAAGAGCTGCAGCACCTTCTATTCTAACATAAGTATCTCGCCATTTCTCCGAGTTATGATGCGTGTCAAAGTAATTGTCTGAGATATTTAGTCCTCCCGTAAAAGCTATTCGATTATCTATAATGGCTATTTTTCTATGATTTCTATAATTTACATATGACAATGCCTCTATGATATTAAAGGACATGAAGTCTGCCAACTGCACCCCGACTTCTTTCAGTCTATTTATAGAGTTTTTGTCTAAACCGTAACTCCCAAAACCATCATAGATCATTCTTACCTTAATGCCTTGCTCGATCTTATTTCCCAATAATTCTATTAAGTGATCAAGGAGTAAGCCAGCTTCGACGATGTAGTAATCAAGATGCACAGTTTCGGTTGCTCCTCTGATCGCATCAAATAAATTATCGAAAGTCTCTCTGCCATCATTAAGTACTTTGACAGAGTTGTAATAAGAGAGGCCTGCAGAATTATTTTGATGCAGTAGTTTAGCTAATCTCGCTTTGCGCTTAGGTATCAGTTCTTCATTATATATTTCATTGGTTTTGTTATGAAATGGTTTATTGATTTCAAATAGTTTATCCTTTTTAGGGCTTCGCCCAATAATGACGTAGAGTATTACCCCTATCAATGGTAGGAGTGTAAGTACTAGGATCCACGCCAGTGTTTTAGGAGGGCTCTTTACTTGGAACAGTACTTTTCTCAAAAAGTAGACAAGTACTAAAGTGTATACGATAAGAAGGATGTTCCACATACAGTAATAGAATTCTAGTTCTCTTTAAATATTAAGGTACGCATTGTTAATAGAAAGTAGGCATGAGCAATGTCAAGCTCTCTTATGACCGTAATCATCCAAGTATAAAGTGAAGTCTTACATCTTTGGTTATATAAATTAATAACAATGCTAAATATATTATACCCAACAGATTTCTCGAGCCACTCAAAAGAGGGTTTAGAATATGCTATTAATCTAACAAACTTGATCGGAGGGAGGATGCACATAGTTTTCGTGACTAGCGATGATTGTAGTGATGGAGAGATTCAAATGAAAAAACTGTTATCTGGTCTTAGTATGCTTAATACAACTGATAACTTGATAAGTACAGAGGTCATAAGAGGAAGATTAATTCCGAAGCTTAAGGCTTATGTCAAGAGACATGATATCGACTTTATAACTATGGCCACCCTTGGGAATAAGGATTTAGAAAATATAGTTTTTGGCAGTATCACGAAGAAAGTTGCAACTAAACTTTCGGTACCTCTTATGGCTATACCAGAGGATGTGCGCTCTTTTGATAAGACAGAGAAGATAGTACTAGCATTAGATAATAAGATACTTGAGCATGAATCTACTTTTCTGTTGGCAAAACATATTGCAGGAGTTCTCGGATTGCAAATTGATATTATTCACTTTGTAAGTAGTCATGAATATGACCTACCAGTAGATCCATTTATAGCCGAATACCTAGGTGAAAGTCTTGGTGAGATAATAGTAGAAAATTCTGACAACTTCCTAAAAGGCATAGAATCTTATTGTAGTAAGAACAATGTGGGTCTAATAATGATGGTGAAAAGACCAAGTGGTTGCTTGAAGAACTTACTTCATTTTAGTAACACGACTCAAGAGATTGCTAATGCTGACCTTCCACTTATGATCTTGCCAGAATCAGAGTAAAAAAGAATCAATAATGAGCAATAGCGCTGAAACTAAAATAAAAAGAAAGCCGAGTCAAAAGATCATAAACCCTGAGACTCAGTATCTCGAAGGTCCGAATAGTAGGGGAGATGAGTTGTTGTTTTCTCTTAAGGTTTTTTGGCAAATGCTTAATGGGTTTAGGAAGCTCCACTTCATAGGGCCATGTGTGACAGTATTTGGTTCAGCAAGATTTCAGGAAGACCATGAGGATTATAAAAAGGCTAGAGAAATGGGGCGATTGATATCCGAATTAGGATTAACAGTGATGACAGGAGGAGGTCCAGGTATTATGGAAGCTGCTAATAGAGGAGCTTATGAAAGTGGCGGTTATTCTGTAGGCTGCAGCATAATACTTCCAGCAGAACAAACTGAAAATCCTTACATGCACAAGAGTGTTCACTTAGATTATTTTTTTGTAAGGAAGGTGTTGTTGCTTAAATACTCTTATGCTTTTGTAGTTATGCCTGGTGGTTTTGGGACTCTTGACGAGTTGTTCGAGACTCTCACATTGATACAGACTGGCATCCTTGGCAACTTTCCTGTAGTTGTAATCGATAAAAAATATTTTAAGGAAGTAATCAACATGGTAGACAACATGATGAAAGAGAAAACCATCTCACCTCAAGATAGGGAGTTGGTATTATTCACAGATGATACGGTAGAGGGGGTGAGGCACATTAAGAAATTTATCTGTGATAATTACGATGTAAGACTGAAGAAAAATAAGCCCCATTGGTGGCTTGGTGAATCCAAATAAAACTATTATTCATGGATAAAAAAGTACTATTAACTATCTTGGCTATTATCGCTGTCTTTGTATTTGCCTCTCTAAGTTGTCATACTATAGCCGATAAAGAAGAACCTCTTTTAGAATCATTTCCTTTACCCTCTGAAGAAATAGATTCATATGTCTTTGATATCCATGAGATTCAGGAAGATGTATACATGCGAGACTACTTTCCTTTTGTAGAGGCACTAGTTGATAAATATAGATTTTATAATCCCCTCATAACTGAACATATACTGATCCAAGCGAATGACTGGATAGTCTATGAGTTAGAATGTACAGACTATTACAGGCGTAAAGGCTTAGGTGAGATCGTATATGATCAAGGGAATCTGGTGATTTTAGAAAAAGGAGAGATATTGCTAATTCCTAATGAAAGATGGGCTAGAGAATTAATGGAAGAACAAAGGAATGTGGTCTTGGAAGTAAACATTCCTGAATACAAGTTGAGGATAATTGAAGCTGGGAGTGTCGAGCATGAATTCACAGTTAGGGTTGGTAGAAATAGTTCTAATTTTTTAGCCACAGCTAATCGTTTAGAAGATCTAAGAACAAAAACTGGTGCAGGAAAAATCGTTGATATTGAAAATGACCCAGATTACATTAATCCTGTCAATGCTAAAATCTACACGTCTACTTTGAGAGATGATGAGATTAGGACGGCATTGCCACGTATTCCGTTTCTACACCCTGAGATTAATGGATTAGAGTATGGTCAGCTTATACATACTACGACTAATAATAAAACTTTAGGTCGAGCATATTCTAATGGCTGCATAGGATTATCAGAAGGAGATATGTGGGTGCTTTATTATCATGCCCCGATCGGGACAAGTATTAATATTAAGTATAACCTAAAGGTCAAAGACTCCGATGGATCAAATAAATTCTTGCGAGATATCTATGCAGACTCTCTCCATCACTATGAATCAGCATACTTATAGATAAAATCATT
>CALFUQ010000109.1 GCA_937929885.1 uncultured Saprospiraceae bacterium | reverse complement strand
ACAAATTGATTATTTCCAAGCACTCCTTCAAAATCGAATAACCTACCTGTTTGATCGCCGCGAAATCCCATTTGGAAGCAATCATCGATAGATGGGGTTATTGTAAAAGAAAAATCTTCGAATTCTTCGTTGCCACCTACTATTATATTGCCATTATAAGTGCCTGCCACTTTGACTAAGCTCGACTGATTAGCGCAATTAGTTTCATCATCCTCTAAGCCTTCTGTGCAAGATGCTAAAAAGCAACATCCAAATAGTAATAAAAAAAATAAGGTAAAAGTAAATTTGGAAGTGTTCATAAGTTATTTTTTTTGGTAAATCGTATTATTGAACGATTTCAATAGCTTTCTAAATTATAGATTAATTACTACAATTGTTGAGCATAAATAAAGAATAAAATTTCAAAGTTAATTCCAGAAAGTAATTTTTAGATATGCTCGAAAGACGAAAACAAAGGCAAATTTTATTAAGTGGATTTTCATAATTGAACTAGTAATTTTCCTAATTTTTTATTTAATAAGGGATAGATGAATCATTTACTATTATTTCACGTATTATATCTAGATTGTAGTCATAATTAAATACTATCAGAACAAATATTCTCATAAGGATCATCGGGTGTCTCATCATTTACTTTGGGCTAAAGTTTTATGGCGGTGATATAGGCAGAAGAATTTTATATCCTATAACATTACTCGTTACTTTTTTACATGAGTTTGGCCATGGTATCGGAGCGGTGATAACTGGTGGATGGGTAGAGGAGATACAGATTAATAAAGATGGTAGTGGGTGGACAAGATCAGTAGGAGGAAATAGGCCTGTAATAATTATGGGAGGATACCTTGGCAGTGCAATATTTGGGAACATACTTTTTTATGTAGGTGCTAAATTGCATAAGCTAGTCAAACCAATGTTGATTCTTTTGGTGATCAGTATGTTAGTTACTGGCATATACTGGTTTAATTCTTTATTTACTACTGGTGTATTACTTGGGTTTTCTGTGATCTTATCTTTCATCGCTTTAAAAACTAATTTTGGGCGAGAGGTGCTGATGTTTATAGGACTTGCTAGCATCATTTATATCATACAAGATTTTAATGTTGGGCCATCATCAGATTTGCAGGCATACGCTAAGGAGATGGTTTTCATCCCTGCAACAGTATGGATGTACATATGGTTAGCGATTGCTGTTATCCTATTTTTATTTAATCTGCGATTACTGTTTAGAGATTCTTCTGATTCAGAATTGACTAATTATTAATACGAGCGGTGTTCACAAAAATTACTTTTTCTGTTTTACTAACTTCCTTTTCATTCATGGCTTTTGCTCAAGGAAATATCTTAGAAGAGTATAAATGGGAGAAGAGGGTAATCCTACTATTTGCTCCTAATTCCTCTACGCCAGAAATAATTGCTCAAGAACAAATCATAGCAAAAGATAAGTTAGGTTATGCTGAACGAGATTTAGTCGTTCTAAAATATATTTTGGAAAGCGATGATGAGGAAATTGTAAGGAAAAAATTCAAGGTTCCTATTGAAGAGTTTACTTTTATTTTAATTGGTAAAGATGGCGGCACCAAACTGAGAAAAAATGAAGTGGTCTTTTCTAAAGATCTTTTTGATTTAATCGATTCGATGCCAATGCGTCGTAGCGAAATTACCAGAAAGAAAGGATGAAAAATCAACATCCTTAGCAAAAGAGAATAATTCTAAGTAATAGTAACTAGAGAATCCCACACAGTTCTCTCAGCAGTTTAGCAGCAAGTGCCGCTGTAATATTTGATTGATCCCGAATAGGATTTAGTTCTACAATGTCTGCTCCTATAATTTCACAATCAAGTTTGTGTAGAAAATTAATGACTTGTCTAGGTGTAAGACCACCTGGTTCATGATGCGACACGCCAGGTGCATAAGCAGGATCAAACCCATCTAAGTCAATCGAGATATATAGCTTATCAGAGAATTTCAATTCGCTGATAAGCTGAATATCTTTCATCTCTATAACCTCCACATTAAATTTGTCAGCTTGCTCTCTGAGGTGTTTAGTCATGGTCCTGATACCTACTTGGACTAGCCTATTTACTACACCTAATTCCATAATCCTTGCAAAAGGACATGCATGAGAAAATCTATCCCCCTCAAATTCATGATATAAGTCTGCATGAGCATCAAAGTGTAGGATGTCAAAAGAGGAATGATGTTCTTTGATAGCATCTATGGCAGGGTAAGTAACTGAATGATCTCCACCTAAGAAAATAAATTTTTCATTTTCACTAAGATGTTTTGCTATCTCTGGTTTTATGTCCTCGTACTTATTGACCGTTATATTACCCTTGTCAATCAGCTCAACATCATTTTGTATGTCGACTCCATTCTCAGCAAAGTAATTAGCTGAGCCATCATGGAAAGTTTCTCTGATCTTGTCAGGAGCCAACGCTGAACCTCGCATGAAAGATGATTTTTCATCATACGGGATACCGATGATATTAATGGTTTTTTTAATTCGGGACACAGGACAAGAAGTTTAATTATTGGACTATAAATTTTTTGGATACGCTGAACTCTCCATCGATCAATTTTACAAAATAGATACCTGAAGCTTGGATTTGAGACCGATCAATCTTATAGTTGTGAATACCTGATCTAAGGCTTCCTTGATAGAGTTGCAGTATTTTTTGACCATGGAGATTGTACACACCTATTTGAGCATAGTTAATCTCTGATTTTAAGTTTAGTATTAATTCTGATTGGTTAGTAAGGATTGTAGGATTAATATCGAACAATTTTATTTCTCGATTCGATTCGTTTGTGTGGGTGATCGTATTTGCAATCTTCGCAATACTAGAATTTACAAGTTGAAAATCATCTCCGAATTTTTTCCAAAGTGCAACTACTACCTCAATATTTTCTTTGTTCCATTCTTCATTTAATTCCTTGCTTAACTTTAAGGCGAATTCTTGATTAGCCAGGATATTGTCCTCGCTGATTAAGTTATCAAAGACATTAGGAGTAATCTGGGTTCGCAGTATTTTAGAATGAATTGCGTCTGTCCCTCTATTAAATTGGAAACCTATTACATCATTTTCGATAACAAGAAGTGAATAATAATGTGGTGTGTTTTGATCTTGCAAAAACTTGATATTTGCTTCCACATTGATATTATTGTTTTTTATATCAAAGGTTAGACTTAATTGAGTTGTGCGGTCTTGCGTGTTGAATGCTTCAATGTATTCCTTGGTGCTATCGTCCCATCTCCTTCCAAGAGGCGCAGGATCTCTACCATGATATAACTCTGGTACTCCAAAAAAATCAATAAAATTATCTGCAAAATCCTCGGCGGTAGAGTTATAGAGTTCGCTTGCATCATCGGCATGTACTGCTATGAAAATTGCATTTTCATCATAGGTGTCAATTAGATCATGAAAAGCATCCCACGCATCAGCACCACAGATATTACACCATGTTGCCGTAGCTTTTGAGATTATAGGTTTATGCTGATCTTGAGTGCCTACTTGCGCATAACTAGACGTTAAGCTGCATGTCAAAAGGCAAAAAAATATCAAGCAATTGTTCTTCATCTTTTCTTTGTAAGGTTGCTTAGAAATCAACCTATGTCTAATGTAATTTACTAATTTGCAACTTCAATAACCATTATATGAATCGTAAAACAAAGGTGGCTATTTTATTTGGAGGTAGATCATCAGAGCATGAAGTTTCGTTACGTTCTGCTAAAAATATAGTGGATGTGATGGATAAGGATTTATTTGAACCAGTATTGATTGGAATTGATAAAGCTGGGAAGTGGTATCATCAAGCAGAATCTATGAAATTAGTAAATGCAACTGATGCTAAGCTAGTTGCTTTGCAAGACACTTCAACAGAAGTCATCATTTCTCAAAATACTGATTCGCACTATATCACGCCTAGTTTTGAGAATAGCCCTATCACTAAAATAGATGTGATATTCCCTGTCTTGCATGGTATGTTTGGAGAAGACGGGGCAGTGCAAGGTCTTGCTAAGTTAGCTAATCTACCTTGTGTTGGTCCTGGGATTCTCGGGTCTGCAGTAGGGATGGACAAAGACATTATGAAGAGGATTTTACGAGATGCGAAGATAGGCGTGGCTCCAGGTGTAACTATTAGAAGGCATCAACGAGATAGATTTAACTATCAAGACATTGAACAAGAACTGGGTAATGAGTTGTTTATCAAACCAGTAAATCTAGGCTCTTCAGTAGGGATATCATTTACAACAAACGAAGAAGAGTTTGAAGCTGGATTAGATAAGGCATTTGAGTTTGATGTCAAAGTGCTTGTAGAAAGTAAGGTAATAGGGAGAGAATTAGAATGTGCGGTTTTAGGAAATGAAAATCCGCTTACCTCTATCCCAGGTGAGGTGATTCCAAAGTCCTGGTACTCTTACGAATCCAAATACCTAGATGAGAGCGGAGCAAAATTAGAGATACCTGCAAAGCTTACTGAAGAGGAAGTTAAACGTATTCAAAAGATATCAGTAGAGACCTATGAAGTTTTAGAATGTTGTGGGATGACAAGGGTAGATATGTTTATGACTGAGTCTGGAGATTTAATTATTAATGAGGTCAACACCTTACCTGGCTTTACGTCGATTAGTATGTATCCTACACTTTGGGAGCATAGCGGAATTTCTAAGAAAGAGTTGGTAACTAAGTTGATCAATTTTGCAATTGAAAAACATGAGCAGACTAATGCTTTGAAGTTTACGGCTGAGATGTAAGTCGTTTTTTCATTTCGAGCTTCGTCGAGAAATCTCCAGTCTTCACACTCCTAGAGTGTTTATCATTACCGCTGAACTAGGAATAAAAAAAGAAGGGGAATTATATGGGCGATCTTAATTAATATCGACAGACTTATAAGCAGCCAACAACTTTTTTTCTCCATCTATTCCCTCATGAAAATTTCCGTGTTCCATTCCTAAGATGCCAGGGAAATTTCTTTCGCTGATTACTTTGAAAACATTTGCATAATTGATCTCACCTGTAGTAGGTTCTTTCCTGCCAGGATTATCTCCTATCTGGAAGTATGCTATTTCGTCCCATGTATCTTCGATATTAGGAATCAAGTTACCTTCTTGTATCTGTTGATGGTAAATATCAAATAATATTTTGCAAGAAGGACTATCAACGGATCGACAAACTTGAAATGCCTGAGCAGCTTTGGTCAAGAATAAACCTGGATGATCTCTAAAATTCAGAGGCTCAAGTACCATTGTTATACCATGTGGTTCTAGTAACCCTGATGCTTGCTTGAGTGACTCGACAACATTAGCAGTCTGATAACCCATGTCTAATCTAAGGTCAAGATGGCCAGGGACTACCGTCATCCATTTAGCATTCACACGCTTTGCTACATCAATAGAAGATTTTATATCAGCAAGAAATTCATCTCTCCAATCTTGCTTACCACTCGCTAAATTAGCCTCTTTCCAGTAGATTTTATGAGCGACGAAAACCCCCATATCAATCCCACGATTAGCCATGGTAGAAGCCATCTTCTCTTGCATGGCAATCTCTCGACCTTTCATTCCATTATCCTCAAATGCTGAGAACCCTTGGTCAGCCATAAAATTCAATTGATCAATCGGATCCTCTCCAGCATGATGTTTAAACATGCCTAGGTGGGGAGCAAATTTCATTTTGAATTTAAGCTCAGTCTCCTCAGCTGCCAGTATTGCTCCGGCAGTAGCTGGAACTTTAGTTACACATCCTGACAGTCCTATCCCAGCTAATGCACTTTTCGCAACGAATGATCTTCTCTTCATTTAAACTGCTGTTGTTAGACCAGGAATTGCAATTTTATATCTACCATTTGCGTCGGGCATCACTGGAGGATTAGCATCCCATGCAAAACTGGTCGGCGATAAATCTATATTAGAATTTAATGCTTCGTCCCATTCAATAACTTTGCCTGAGTAAGAAGCCATACGTCCCATGATCGCTGTTAGTGTAGCATTCGCACCATTCTCTGCATCTGCATATTTGTATTCTCCTGCAGCTATAGCAGCAAACAATTTATCATGTTCTACTTGGTATGGATTCCCGTCTTCAGAGTCATCATAGTCCATTATTTTTTCTCCTCCTTTGCCAAGTAATATGCCAGGTTTAGGAGCAGATCCATTAGATCCATGGAATGCTTCTGATACTCTGTTCATGCATCCTTTTATATGTCTACATTGACTAAACATTCGTGATCCATCTTCATATTCATACTCGATAAAGTGGTGATCAAATATTTCTCCGTGATCCAGCCCAGTTCTAACTTCACGTCCCCCCATTCCATGCGCTCTTACAGGTGTAGATCGATGTACCCAGTTTCCTACATCTAAATTGTGAATGTGTTGTTCGTTAATATGATCACCGCATAACCAATTAAAGTAATACCAGTTTCTCATTTGATATTCCATCTCTGTTTGTTCTGGCTTGCGCTCTCTTACCCATACACCCGCTCCATTCCAGTAGACTCTTGATGTGATGATATCTCCAATGGCTCCATTGTGCATAGCATCTACCCACTCTGTATATACTTTTTGATAATGTCTTTGAAGACCTACAACAACATTTAGTTTTTTAGCTTTTGCTACTTCAGCTGCTGCCAGTACTTTCCTGATTCCTGGTCCATCCACAGCAAGTGGCTTTTCCATAAATACATGCTTGCCTGCGTTAACCGCATGCTCAAAATGAATTGGTCTAAATCCAGGCGGCGTAGCAATTAATACTACATCACACGCGGCAATCACATTTTTGTAAGCATCAAAGCCAGAAAACTTTCTACTATCTGGGACATCTATTTTTGGATTAAGATTCTTTGGCTCATCACTTGACCAGTCAGTGAATTCTGGATTTGTAATCTTATCATAACAATTGTCAAGTTGATCTTTGAAGGCATCACACATAGCAACAAGCTTGACATTTTGAGTAGTACTAAGGGCTTGTACTACTGCACCTGTCCCTCGACCTCCACAACCTATTAGCCCTATTTTGATTTCATTATCAATTCCAAATTTATTCTTAGCATCAAGTAAGGAGGTAGACATAGCTGTTGCTCCTAATGCAAGACCAGATTTTTTGATAAAGTTTCTTCTGTCTAGTTGGTTATTTTTTATCATCGCTTTACTTTTTATGATGTATTATTATTTTAAGATAAAGAATTATTAATCTCTCTAGGGTTTATTAACCTTATTTTCTTTTCGTGGAACAACAAGTATGGGAATATCTTGGGCTTTATAGGCCTTGTTAAAATCATCTATATCGACATTGATGATGTCATTCATTTCTATTTTAAGTTCAGCCCATTCAGAAATCAAAGTATCTCTTCGATCCTTAGCGCCTTGAGTTAGTTTAGGATCATTTCCATTTATCCTGCTGATCAAGTTCATGATTTCAGCATTAAGCTTGTTCGGGAAGTTGATCACATCTTGAAATGTTTTTTGCTTTGGCTGTATGAGCTCTTCTTCCCAGGTAGTTATCTTTTTGAGAATTGCTTTGCTCTGAGTGACTAGGCTATCTGTACCATCTAAGTCCTCCAGTTGTTCATTTACCAGAGCAATCCGACCCTTGACTTCTCTAAAATTATTGACAGATTCATGTATATCCTTGAGCGAGTTTTCTAAAGCAACCAAAGTATTGGATTGCTCATCGTAATAGCTCTGAGGGATATCCATTCTAGGGTCTGCCTTGAGATTTATCTTTTGCTCTTCTGTGTGTTCACCATCAGTCAACTTCAATGTGTATTCCCCAGGAGCAACATAGCTTCCTGCATAACTTCCTAAAGTGAAAACTTTCTCGACACCAGGCAAGGTGCCTCTCCTAAGATCCCAATTCATTCTATTAAGTCCAGCTTTAGTTTTTAGTGTTTTATCTGGTTGTGGCCCTCCATCATACTTTTTGAAAGACTTATCCTTTTTGCTAGAGTATCGCCTTACAGGGTTTCCTTTGCTATCTATTATTTCTAATGTCAATTCTCCACTATCGATCTCAGCAGGCAGGTAATAATCAATGATTACACCAGACATTGGATTAGATCCACCACCTCCAGTCCTTCGGCCACCGCTGATATATCTGTGATTAAGCTTAGGCTCGAATAGCTTAAGGTTTTCTTCAGCAGCTAGGTCATCTGATTGTTGCAGCGGACTAAGGTCATCCAAAATCCAGAAGGCTCTTCCTAAAGTAGCTACTACAAGATCATTGTTCCTCAATGTTAAATCTGAGATAGGACAGATAGGTAATCCAAATTGTGTTTGAGTCCAGCTTTGACCATTGTTATGAGAAGTATATAATCCTCCCTCTGTTCCAGCATATAACAGCCCTTCTTTAGTTTCATCTTCTCTGACGACTCTTACCCAGTGTTCTTTAGCAATGCCATTAGTAATCTTTTTCCAGGAGGTACCATAATCATTCGTTACATATATCAGTGGAGTAAAATCGTTGAACTTATACTTAGTAGCTACGATATATGCGGTCGCAGGATCATGAGGAGATACATCTATGGAGTTGATAAGACTTTCATCTAGTCCTTTAGGAGTTACGTTTCTCCAGTCCGTTCCTCCATCAGTTGTGATATGCACAAGACCGCAATCACTTCCTACCCAAATCACATCTTTATCATGTATTGAGCATTCTAAGTAGCTGATGGTATTATATACTTCTCCACCTGCTCCTTCGTTTGTATACGGAGCACCACCTTCTAGTTGTAGCTCTTTGTTATCTCTTGTCAAGTCTGGGCTTATGTCTGTCCAACTTAATCCTTGATCGGTTGTCTTCATGACCTTGTTCGCTCCATGGTAAATTACATTAGGATCTTGCGGGGATGCCACTATTGGTGCGTTCCAATTAAATCGATATTTCATATCCTTGGGTGTCCATCCGAGACCAGCTACTGGATTTGCCATTATATCTTTATTGGACATAGTCTTACTATCATACACAGAAATATTTCCTTGATAACTTCCACCAAATATCATCCTGGGATCATCTTCATCGAATGCTAAGAAAGCACTCTCCCCTCCCGCAACTGGGAACCAATCTTTCTGGCCGATGCCTCTTCCATTGTTTCTACTGGCAATTGCAACTGTTGAGTTATCTTGCTGTCCACCATATACATAGTATGGGAATTGATTGTCCGTAATTACTCTATAGAATTGTGCGGTTGGCTGATTGGTTTGTGATGACCAAGTTTTACCACCGTTAAACGTTACACATGCACCACCATCATTAGCTAGTACAATGTTTTGAGGGTTATTTGGATTGATCCAAAGATGATGTTGATCCCCATGTGGATTTCTTATCGATTTAAAAGTCTTGCCACCATCTATAGATTTTAGCATCGGTGCGTTCAAGACGTAGACTATATCCTCATTCTCAGGGTCAGCAAAAATCTCTATGTAATACCATGCTCTTGCTACTGTCACTCTATCTTTAGTAGTTTGCTTCCAAGTCTTACCTCCATCATTAGATCTATAGACTCCAGCTTTATCCCCTTCTGATTCTACATTGACATATACCAC
>CALFUQ010000108.1 GCA_937929885.1 uncultured Saprospiraceae bacterium | reverse complement strand
ATAGATATGGTAGCATCCATATTACTAGGAAGTGAAAACTCAATTTGAGTATCTCCCTGCCATGGATTAGGATTGTTTTGATACAACTCTGTTGCAGCTTCTAATCCTGTATTATCAAAGTCAATTTCAACGCCATAAATATCTTTACCGTAAGCTTCAGCAGCAGTCACTTCATTACTGATAACAAATGGTGTATTATTCAAATTACCATTTTCAAAAGTTATAGAGAATAATACTTCATCTCTACTACTTGTACGAGGATCTACTTCATTATAACTTACAGATACAAGACCTCTAGTCAAATATCTAAGACCGATATTATCTGCATCAACATTAAGAACTCCAGGTATAACATTTACAAATGATCCAGACTCTGAAATGTCTAATGTGAATTGGAAACCTTCGATATCATTGTAATTACTAGATCTGAATTCATAAACTGAATTTCCAGACTCATCATCATACTGCGAAACTTCAAAAGCTAATTTTGTATTTGTTCTAACTTCTGTTGTTCTACCCTCTACAACTTTGGCACTTCCGTTAACATCACCAATTTTTACTCCTACGAAGTCTACTTCCATATCTGATTGAAGATTAAAGATTTCATACTCTTCAGGAACAGCATTCATAAAAGGGTTAGAATTATCTCCGAATTCATACGTAGCATCTACCGCTTTCCAACTCGTGTTATTTGGCAGTTCATCGTGTATACCTAAGATTAATTTTCTTAGTTCTACAATATCTGCAACACTGATAGATTTAGAATCATTTATATCCGCAGCAATCATTTTATAAGGAGAATCTAATAGATCTAACCCTAATATATGCTTTTGAATCATGATTATATCTAGCGTACTTACACCATTTAAATCATCACCATCCTTATTTGGCACTACACTATACGAACCACCATTAACAGTAGGTGGGAAAGCATAGTATCCATTCTCATCTGTATTAAGTGCAGAATATTCGCTTCCTTCTAATTCTATAACCGCAGCTTTAAGACCTTCACCAGATTCAGTAGTTATAAACCCTGAGATATCACTCTCAGTAAATGGTGAACTACAAACTCCACCTAGCGCTTCTACAACTTGTAATGTTGCGCAAGAATCAAATAACACTCCATTGAGGTAAACAAAACTCATGAAACCATTTAGTGGGCCTACATCATCACAAGTAAAGACCCTTACAGTGTCATTAATATCAGTGTTAGAGAAAGAAGCAGTATAAGCACCTTCACATACCTGTGTCAAACAAACTATCGAATCTATGCTAACAACCGCTTGCTGATTATCTTGAATTTGAATAATTCGTTTTTTACATTCAAATGAAAAATTAGCAGCTGATCCAGTCACTGTGATTGTAACACTTTGAGTAGTTGTGTTTCCACATCTATCTGTTGCAGTAACATTAATAACATGAGTGCCTACAGGATAGATTCCACTTATATTACCAGAGTTATTAGTATCTGCAAAAGGCGAATCATTAGTTATCGTTGGATTAGGATCGCAATTATCAGTTGCAGTAGCGACCGCTAAATTAACTTGAGCTTCACAATCATCTCCAGTAGTTTGTACTGCTATATCAGCTGGCACTGTTAGTCCTGGATCCTCAGCATCAGTAAACTCAAATACTTGTTGGAAAGTAAATATCCCTGCCCCAGAACCATCAAGCTGACAAGAGTCAATCACAGTCCAAGTCCTTGTTACATTTCCTTCACAAGCTGTATTTCCATTTAATACAAGATCACTATCAACTGAAGACATTGATATATTAGAACACTCCGCACTACCAGCATCTACTACAGGTCTTCCGTCTGTAGGTGCTGCACCACCACAGCCACTTACCGCAAATGGGCTAGTCGGCCAAGTAATATTTGCTTCAGTAATTGGATTAGAAGGGCCTTCTATAGTTATAATTTGACGACATGTCGCATCAGTACCATCAGAATCTGTTGCTGTAAATGTCCTTGTGATAATACCCATGTTGCAAACTCCTAAATTAGAATCTGTAGACTCAGTAACATCGATTGCTTCTCCACCACAGCCTGCAGTAGCAACTGCATTGCCAAATACACTCAAGTCACTAACATCTGTTCCACAATCAACATCCACGTCCTCAGGACAGGATATCATAATACCTCCTTGTGCAGCATTTATTGTAACACTTGCGTCGCAACTTAATGATGCACCATCGCACGAACTTATTAGCGTATAACTAACCGTCTGTGTAGTACCTGCGTCATCACAGTCAAATTCCACACTTGTGGACCCTTCAATATCAAAACAAATACCGCCATCACCATTGTATAAACTTCTCGGATTTACGGACGCTTCTCCGTTCTCATCAAGAGAAATTGTCACATCTCTAGAGATACAAACTGGAGCAGCTTCTTCAGTTATGGTTACATTACCAGAACAATCTATAGTACCATTGATAGTATAAGATACAGTCCTAGTAGAACCTGCATCACAACAATCAAATGTTACATCAGTTCCTGATAAAGTAATCTCATCACCACAAACACCGCCAGTACCTCCTTGCTGTAATGTTGTTGGATCTACTACGACAGTTCCATCATTTCTTAATGAAACAGTGATATCCTGAACATTACATTCTGGTTGTGATTCATCATTAATTGTAACATTAGCACTACACTGAACTCTATTTCCACTTTCATCTTCAATAAAATATACGAATGATTGAGTGGTGCCAGCATCATCACAATCGAAAGTCATATTTCTCCCTGACACTGTTACATCGCTACAAGCATCTTCACTGCCATTGTCAACTTGACTTGGGCCAACTGTAACTTCTCCATCACTCCTGAGTGCCACGGTAATATCCCTAGAATTACATACTGGTGCAGTATTATCTCGTACTGTTATTGTTGCAGTACATGTTGATGCATCACCACATTCATTAGCGACAGTGAAAACAACATCTGTAGTTCCTACTGGATAGGTTCCAGAAGCATTAGCTCCTTGCATATCTGCAAATGCAGAATTATGAGAAATAGTTACATTATCATTGCAGCCATTTGAAACAGAAGGTTGTCTGATATCTATAAATGCTTCACAAGCTGTACTGCCTCCTAAATTCATCGTGATGTGTCCTGGACAATCTGTTATTTCTGGGGCAATTGAATTTCTTACTGTGATTCTCTGCACACAATCATCTACTAATACTCCATCACAGTTTACTTGAAATGTTCTAGTAATCAATCTACAGCCATCAGTCGTAGTGGACGATACATCATTAAATGGTATATCCAGATTAAGACAATTACAACCATCTCCAATTGATGGTAATCCTAAAGCAGCTGGTGCAATACTTTCATTACAACCACTAACTGTAACATCTGGCGTAGGACAATTTGCAGTCAAACTGCAAAAATTAATATTATTGTGATCGTCAACCGTAACAGTAGTCGTGCAGAAAGAGTGATTCCCAAACTCGTCAAAAACATATATATCAACAAAATTCTCTCCTACATTACAGCAGCTAAAGCAGCTATCTGGCATAGTTCTATCTTCATTAAAATAGAAGGTTAAAGAATCAGTGCATGCACCTATACTACTTGCATCAAAATCACTTGCCCAAACACAAGCCATTTCATTATCTGGAGTTCCATCTCCATCAGTATCCATTACTTGTAAGCTTATTCTTAACCCGTCAATTAGCGCACAGGTAGGCGCTTTACAATTTTTAATTGTAAAGACATGCTCTCTTGAAGTAATATTATTACACTCATCTATAAAGGTGAATATACCTCTATGAGTACCGATTGGGAAAGTACCTGTCATTGTTGACATTGTAGTTCTATCCCCTATTCTTTCTACTGTTGTACTAATTGTATCATTAATAATTCCATCATTAAATGCGTCCAAAGTAAATAGTGTTCTTAGAGTAGTAGAACAGTCATCAGTTGCAGAAGCAGTTAAGGTGATAGATCCGTCTGCGCAATTTGCATCAAACGTACAAATCTCTTCTGGATTAGCACTTAGTGTAACCTCAGGGGCAATCGTATTTTCTATTTTGATAATTTGAGCGATGTTTAATACTCTTTCATCTTCTGGAGTAGTATCATCATCTATGGCACACCAATTTAAAATTGTCCAATTCCTTAATATTTTCAAGCATGCTCCTCCACTATTACTATCACTACTATCAAAAACAAATCTTTCATCTTCATAACTAGTACCGATTAAATCACAACCAGCTCCAAGCACAATTGGTCTTTGTGCATCTGCAGGTAAATTATCTGGATCTAACCCAATATTACAGACATTCATTGTATCTATATTTCTTGGAGGTGTAACAATATCTCTAATGTTTAAGGTATTAAATGCAACAGTTGGTTCCACTGTAATTACTTGTGTACAAACATCTCTTCCATTTTCATCACTTACTCTCCATCGCCTTGTTATGGTATCTCTATTACATACTCCCAAATCTACTACTGGATCAAGCTCTACTAAAAGAGTCTCACATTGATTGCTTGCTGTTGCCTCTCCAAACTCAGTAAGATCTTCTAGATTATAAGAACGGTCACAATCAATAGTTATAGACGCTGGACAATCTACAGTTGGGGCAGTTTTATCTTGAATTTCCACAGTAACCATACAAGTATTGTCCCTGCCAGAAAAATCCGTTACTCTAAAAGCAACCATGTTTTCTCTTCCAACATCTTCGCAACAAAAAGTTACGCTTGGTCCAAAATCATAATCTAGTGTATCACAAATGGAATCTCCCATTCTTGCAATCATCATACTCTCTATTCCACAAGCATCGAAACTTCCATCATCAAAAACAAATGCTTCTACTTCTACTGTTCCATCTTGTGTAAGACCAACAACTGAATGTCTATCGCATACTGCAACTGGAGCAGCATTATCAACAACTTCTAACATTACTACTTCACTAGTATCTGAAGATCCACAACCGTCAAATCCAACATATCTTAAATCGAATGTTCCCGCTGGTAAGTTTACGTTTCCTCCATTTGTTACAAGGACTAAATTAGTATCAATCCATACTTCATATCTTTGTATCCCAGAGCAATTATCTGTCCCTGTGGTAGGAGGTATATTTACACTAAACTCACAATTTGAGATTCCTAAGCCATGTCCAATAGCAGCACCTGGTGATGGGGTACCGATAATAGTTAATGGGTGAGATTCTGCAAGCTTTGGAGCTTCTGTGTCTCTTATCCAGATTGCTTGTGTATAAACCTCTATTTCATCATAAGCTGTGCAAGCATCAGCAAATGACCATTCTCTCATTATCTTAGTAAGACATCCATCTTTACCAACTACAAAATCAGTGTATTCTAAGCTTGCTTTACAATAGTCACTAATAGTAGGATACAATGAAACTGTATCTACAGGCATACCAGCTGCGTCAAAGATTTCCAACATAGGAACCCCTGTTGTATCAGGATGTGGATGACCGTCTTCATCTACTAAATACTCTGATCCACATACAAACGAATTGCTATCCATATTGTCATCTGTATCTATGAAGTCATCAGGGTTGATAAAATGGTCAGGATTAATTTTAAGAATTTTAATTGTCTGAGAACAAGTATCAGATCTATATCCACCATGATCTTCTGCCTGATATGTGCGTTTGATCATTTTGATATAATCTCCTGTACAATCCGATAGCTCGATTGTCTGGCCCACTTGCACTATAGATGGATCATTATCGCAGTTATCATTAACTGTAGGCAAATACTCATCTAAGGTTAAACAACTTATAATTGTGTCTTTACATGTTATGGTCGGTGCCATCTTATCCTCTACAAGGATAGTACCCCAACAAGAATTCAAAGTCAAAGAATCTATAAGCTTTACTTTTATCGATTGACCCAAATGAGTTCCATCTAAAGTATCATCTTCAATTGCCCCATTATAATGATCTGTAAGCATGATGCCATAAGTTTTTGTCATATCAAGACCAATAGAGGATACAACCTCTGGTGTAACTTCATACTTACAATCAGAATTAAGGGAAATATTAATTTGCCCATGACAAGATAAAGACTGTGCTTTAAGCTTGTCTGAAACAAGAAATGTACATAACAAAACAGCTATAAGGCAGCTTAATCTGTTGACGTTCAAGAGGTTACTGGAAATAACCTTTCTTAAATAGGATGTGTGTTTAATCATAATTGATACAATTGACCTGATACCAGGATTCATTAAGTTCTAGTCGAAAAAAAATTCTAGTGTCTATGTATCATACAAGGCGGTAAACCTCATGAGTAGCCAGAAATGGCTAACATCCAGATTGGACAAAACATATATTAATCCTAGGGTTCATTTACTAGGAATGGCTAATATACTGAGCAAATATATAAATAAATCGTAATATAAGAACTATAGGATGAAAAAATTATAATTTTCCTTTATGCATAAAATGCTGATAATCAGTCCAAATCAAAGAAAGTCTTTAATAATTTTCATTTAAGGAATATTACCTCAACTTTATGTAAAAGACTGAAAACCAGTAATGGGTACACTTAGAGAAATAGGATATATTGAGTTTTTCAAGATAAGGACACATGAAATAGATATCAATAAACAGATTAAAATACCATCCTTGGTACAGTTACTTCAAGAAGCATCTATGTCTAATGCTATTAAATTGAAGGTTTCGGTTTGGGATCTGGAAGATAAATCGCTTTCCTGGGTATTAGTCAAAAAGAGACTAAACATAAATCGGCTTCCTATATTAGGAGAAACCATTGAAGTCATCACCTACCCTAGTGGCTTTGAAAGACTTTTTGCTTATAGAGATTTTATAGTTAAAGACAGCTCTGGTAAGATTTTGGTATCGGCTAGTTCTACCTGGATTTTAATGGATACCAAAACTCGAAAAATTACTTCTCCTGATTTAAATATTCCAACTCCAACAGATATTGAGCCTTTACCAAGAGCTTCATTTAATTTTTCAAAATTAAATAGTGAGATCGACCAAACTTCTTTTCGTGTTGGGTGGTATGATTTAGATTGGAATGAGCATGTGAATAACGTATTTATTTTTAGATGTGTCTTAGAGTGCTTGCCTGACAATGTTCTTCAAGAGAAGAAAATTTCAGCAATCAATATTCAATTTAAAGCAGAAAGTTTCTGGAAAGATAAATTGATATCAAATGTTCAATCTGTTGATGAACTTAATACCTCTCATTCGATAATTCGTAAAGAAGATAATAAAGTAATCGCTTTAGCAAATGTCGAATGGAACTAAAAAGGCTTAACTCCTTTGAGAGCCAAGCCTTTTAACATTGAGTTTTCTTTAAACTACCCCTTAATCAATCACTATCATTTTATTTATAACTTTCTGATTTCCATTATTTATCTCATACAGATAAATTCCTGAGCTAGTAATATCTTTTCTATCAAGGTGAATACTGTTCAATCCTTTCTTCGATGTTATAGATTTAACTAAGATAGTTTTTCCAAACAAATCATAAACGGAAACCATGACCTCACCTTTTGAGCTGCTTTCAAATTGAATCTCAGTTTTAGTTGACCAAGGATTCGGTATATTTTGATTTACAACTAAAGCAATCTCATTACTGCTTGAGAGATTAATAACATCTGAGACCGACTCGCCGAAATATACTTCAGTATTTGTCAATGCAGAACTTAATTTAATCTCAACTGCCTTTTCTCCTAACTCTTTGAAAAGCAATTTAAAAAGCACTTTATCTTCTTCAACACTCACACTGGTAGGAGATGACCAACTTAAAGAGAGAAGACCACGATCTGCATATTTTGATCCAATATTACTTTCAGTCATTTCTATACTCCCATTCTCAACACCTAAAAATTCTACTGCTCCTTCTTGAAACTCTAAGGTCGTTTGAAAACCAGTAACCCCTTTAAAGTTGTCCGAAGTTATTTCTATAACAGTTACATTTCCCTCTGCATTCATAGCTTTGTCTGCGAATACTCTAAGAGCAGTATCATTGCTTCTTACCTCTGATTTACTAAAACCATTAGACTTAGCATTACCAGATACGTCTCCTACTTTCAAACCAATGAAGTCAACTTTCATTCTTTCTGAAAGATCAACAATCTCATATTCTTCAGGGAAATTTTCTAATAATGGATTTGCAGGGTTATTAAACTCATATGCTTTATCAACAAACCTCCAACTAGTATTAGAAGAAAACTGATCTATATCACCAAGAATTAATTTTCTCAACTCTACTAAATCTTGTCCTGATATTTTCCCACTCTTGTTAATATCTGCTGCTATTAAGTCATAAGGGTTATCTATTAATTTAAGTCCCAAAATATGTTTCTGAATCATCACTAAATCAAGTGTACTTACACCATTAATAAAGTCGCCATCCTTTTCGACATTAATACTATAATTTCTATTGGTCGGTATAGCGCTGAATGCATATGCACCATCCTCACTTGTCATGTCACCTGGATACTCCGTATTTATCAAGGTAACCATAGCTTCTTCTATCATCCCACCTTTATGATTTTCAATTAAACCTGATATACTTTCTGTACTATTTTGTCCTTCTAAGTTTTGTGACGCACAAAGGTCATCGTGATCCGTCACAGTTAGCATAGGCCTACATAAAACACTGTTTCCAAATTCATCAACTACATACACATCAATAGATTGTGTGCTAACTTCATCACACATAAAACATGTTTCAGCCAACGTAAATGCAGCATCAAAGAAATACGACAATCCGCCACCAGTGCAATTAGAAGAACTGCTTGCATCAAAATCCTCAGCCCAAATACACTCCATCGGGCCTTGATCCATGGACCTCAAATTGATATTAAGATTATTAAGCACACAAGTCGGGGCTTTACAATTTTGTAATGTAAAGATATGATCGTGAACTGCTGTAAGTCCACAAGCATCAGTGAAAACAAATTGTACTCGATGCTCTCCTAATGGATAGGTATAACTAAAGTCAATGGTATTAACACCAGAAACCAAATCTGGAGTTCTAGAAAAAGTTTCATCTATAACACCATCGTTATCAAGATCTAATAATACAGATCCAAGTAAATTGTTTGTACAACTATCAACAGCAGAAGCACTTAAGGTAACTAACCCATCATCACAATTAGTGATCTCATTGCAGTAAACCTTTTGATTGTTTGGATTAGGTGTAATGATTGGACCTTGAACATCAGTTATCCTTATAATTTGGGCTATTTGGATTGAGTTCTTATCTTCAGGTGCACACCAATTTAGAATAGTCCAAGCTCTTACTATTTTAAGACAACCTTGACCAGTACCTGCAACATTATACACCTCATCTTTGTAAGACGTACCTATAAGGTCACAAGAATTACTAGATAAAATCTCAGGTCTTTGTGATCCTTCGGGTAAATTATCTGGTTCGATTAATGCACCACATCCAATCATCTCTACGCCATCAGGCTCTACTATAAATTGACCAATATTATCTATATCAAAATCAATAGGATTATCAATGGTGATAATTTGCTCGCATACAGTATCAGTCTCTGAATTCGAAGCAACCCATCTCCTTATAACTCTTCCTTTATTACATGAGTTTAATTCTACTTGCGGATCAAGCTCTTTTACTCCAGTTCCACATTCATTATTAGATGTTGCTGATCCAAAATCTGACAAATCGTTAATATCAATTGGAGCATCACATAATATTTCACGTGCACTCGGACAACTAGCATTAGGAGCTGTTTTATCTTGGATGGCGATATTAACTTCACAATCACTAAAAGATCCAGACAAATCAAAAACCCTAAATATTGCACTTATTGTTTGATCTGCATCTTCACAGCAAAAGGTAATAGTAGGACCAAACTCACTATTATCCTTAGCACATGGTTGAGTACCAATTCTTGCTATTTGCATCTGTCCTAAGCCACAAGCATCAAAACTTCCATCATTAAAAACTGCTGCGTCTACCTCTACAGTCCCATCTGAGGTTAATCCAACCACTGTGTTTTTATCACAGATTGCTATAGGTCTACTATTATCTATGATTTCTATTTCTGTAATACAATCAACTGCAGCATTACAGCCATCAGTAGCTTTATATTTAAGTGCATACATACCTGGTGCAATTGAGATAGTACCTCCATTAGTTGCTAGCGTTGGAACATTATCAATATCTACCCCTATGTATTGCACAGTCGAACAATTATCAGTTGCAGTTGCAGATGGAATATTCACTGAAAGCAAACATGAATTGGCGCTTGCAATAGGCGTCCCAACTAACGTTAATGAATCTGAGCAACTAATTACTGGAGCTTCTTTATCATCGATATAAATCATCTGAGTATAGGTCCAAAATGTTGCTGGGTCTGATGTAGAACATGCATCATATAAACTCCATGTTCTCGCTATTTTTTCTCCACAACCATTTTTGCCTGGTAAGGGAGTATCTTCATATGTTGCTACCGCCTTACATAAATTACCGATGGCTGGCCATAAAGGTAAGGTGTCCT
Organism: uncultured Saprospiraceae bacterium; assembly: GCA_937929885.1. Taxonomy (GTDB): domain Bacteria; phylum Bacteroidota; class Bacteroidia; order Chitinophagales; family Saprospiraceae; genus CALFUQ01. The sequence continues at coordinate 3,424 of CALFUQ010000108.1, read as the reverse complement.
CTGCAATTGCTAAATCTGGGATTACAAGCTGCGGAATACCTGCAACATTTGGGTGAGGGTGGCCATTTCCATCAACTTCATAATCCCCATTACAATCAAGTGCTGTATCGGCAGCCAAGTTTGGCGGACCTAATATATTAGCTGGATCTATTCCTACTATATTAATCATTTGGACACAAGGATCTGACCTCATGCCAGATTGATCTTCCGCTACATATGTTCTTTGAATAGTTTTGATATAATTATTAGTATTATCACAATCAGCCAAAGTAGTAGTACCTCCCACTTGAACCATCTCCACATTATCTGAATCCTGACAATTGTCTAATACCTGGGGTAGATAAGTATCCATGTCTAAACACAAAACAGCGACAGTATCGCACACTATAGTAGGTGCAATCTTATCTTCTACAAGTATAGTACCCCAACAAGAATTAGTCGTACAATTATTCATCACCTTAACTGTAACTGTCTGACCTAAGTGAGTAGCATTTAAAATATCATCTACTATTGGCTGATCATAGTGATCGGTTAACATTACAGTAAATCTGTCTGCTTCAGGGAGAGTGCAATCTGGAAGTGTACCAGTTAACATTCTATTTGGTAATACTTGATAATTACAACTCGAGTTGAGTGAGACATTAAGATGACCTTCACATGCCATTTGACCATTGACTCCACTATTAATGCTTAAGCATATTAGTAGTGATAAAATAGTATTTCCAATTGATCTCTTATTAAGTGTTTTATTTAACAACAACCTATAAAATCTAAACTTCTTCATAAATCAGTTTTGTAGACTAAAATCTAAGCCAATACGCCATAGGCGAAAAGACTTAAGTATTTCCTTAATTTTTGTGTAATGGAAGTTTTGATTGGGTATCTATTGACCCTTGGGAATCAACAGATGAGTAAAATTATAATAATTATATTACATATTATAGTAATATGTTAAGAATTATAATACATTGTTTTATGTATTATATATTATTATAATATGTGTTCTCTGAAATGTTGGAAATAAAAAAAAAGCCCCATAAGTAGGGCTTTTTAGATGTGATGGTGACTCCTTCAGGACTCGAACCTGAAACCTGCTGCTTAGAAGGCAGCTGCTCTATCCAGTTGAGCTAAGGAGCCTCTTTTAAGGAGTGCAAATTTATCTGTATTTTCTATATTTTACAATGTAAGTAGGGTTATTTTACCTACTATTTATTGCCTGTCATAAATACTCGATGAATACTGCTAATGTTAAGATAGAATCTTCATGGAAAAGTGCTTTAAAGGAAGAATTTGATAAAGAATACTTCAAAAACATAGTAAATACGCTCAAAACTGAAAAAAAAGCAGGGGCAAAGATTTATCCTAAAGGAAAACTTATATTCAATGCTTTTAAATGTACTCCCTTAGCGAATGTCAAAGTAGTTATAATAGGTCAAGATCCTTATCATGGACCTGGTGAAGCCATGGGCTTAAGCTTTTCTGTCCCTAAAGGTACAAGAGTGCCACCCTCCTTAAAAAACATCTATAAAGAAATGAAAGAAGACATCGGTTGCAATATTGCCGAACATGGTGATCTGACAAGTTGGGCTAATCAAGGTGTTTTATTACTCAATGCTATGTTAACCGTAAAGCACAAGAGTCCTGGCTCCCACAAAAAAATAGGATGGCAAACTTTTACTAATGCCGTAATCAAGAAAATATCAGAAGAAAGATCAGGTATTATTTTCTTATTGTGGGGGCGCTTTGCACAGGGAAAGAAAGAATTTATTGATGAAGCAAAGCATCACATATTAGAAGCGGCGCATCCTTCGCCCTTAGCTCGAGGCGCATACTTTGGAAGCAAGCACTTCTCTAAGACGAACGATATATTAGCTAAGCATGGCCTCGATAAAATAAATTGGTGTATCACGTAATGATAGAAAATAGAATAAGTAGACATATCATTCTTTTAGGAGCTATTATACTTGCACTTGCTGTCATACTTGGTGCATTTGGGGCTCATAGTTTAAAGTCTCATCTAACAGATTATCAAATGGGTATTTTTCAAACTGGGAATCGGTATCACTTTTATCATGGCTTGGGTATTTTACTCTTAAGTGGACTCACCACAATTATTTCATTTAAGCAATTGCGTACCATTGCATATCTTCTCGCAATTGGTGTCATTCTATTTTCTGGTTCTCTATACTTACTTGCTATAAGAGAAATGTTTGATATTTCGCATTGGACTTTTCTTGGACCACTTACACCAATCGGCGGAGTATTTTTTGTTATAGGTTGGTTATACCTGGCTTTAATTGCAATAAGGTCAAATCGTAATTAGTTCCTATATTAATAGTTTAGTAACACATTTTATTTAGAGTTCTCAGTCTTTGTTATATGAGCCAGTCATGTATGGTCTCCAGTATCAATTAACTAACTTCTAAAAATTAAAGTCATGAGAACAAAGACAACGATATTGCTAATGGCGATTACAATGATCGCATTCACGGCAGAAGCACAACTCACTGTAGGTGTAGAATCAAAACTAATTTTTAATGACACTGATTTCTCAAGTGGTGAAATTGATTTAAATAAAACAGTAAAGTCCATGACTGGTTATAGTATAGGTGGTGTTGTGGAATATGATTTAAATGAAAATTGGTCAGTTAGCTCTGGGCTCTCTTATAAGCATATTGGTTTCCAGATTGTGGAGTCTACTTCTTTCGGCATCTTTGGATTAGATATCCCAATTGGTGCTACTTTAAAAACAACTGTGAACTACTTAGAACTCCCTGTACTGTTTAAATATAAGCATGACTTAGGTAACGTAACTGCTTATTTAGAAGCTGGGCCAAGCGTGAATTACGCAATTAATGGAAATGTAAAGACACTAGCAAATAGCTTCCTTGACTTTAATGTTTATGAAACTGACATAAATCTAAGTAGTCAATCTTATAGCAGGGTCAACACATCAGGTAACATTGGAGCGGGAATTATTTATCCTTATGCAGAGGATATTACATTCTCTGCTGGAATAAGATATAGCAAAGATTTATCTAGTTCAGTAGAGTTACCAATTGTAAATACTGCGATAAAAAATAGTTCCGTAAGTCTCGGAGTGAGTGTGGGGAAGAGATTTTAAAGCTCCTCTTCTATTTTGGTTTGATCTATCCTATTACGGTACCAGATGATTCCAAGCACGCCTACTAAAAGATAAGGCATAGATAGTATGTAAAGGATTCCTTTATTGAGTCCTTTACCTGCTGTGCCTCCGTTCTCAAGATTAGACTGAGCTGCCATCTTACACATAGGACATTGCGCTACTAAATCTCCGACAAAAAGTGCAGCAATAAAAGTGAAAAGAACAAGTAAAATCAATCTCTTATTCATAATACAAATATAATCTATGTTAATGATTATAGCACGGAGCTAACATCATATA
>CALFUQ010000107.1 GCA_937929885.1 uncultured Saprospiraceae bacterium | reverse complement strand
CTGGCGCAGCAGGAGCTAACGGAGCAGATGGTGCTAACGGAGCAAATGGTGCTGACGGAGCTGATGGTGCAGATGGTGCTAACGGAGCAAATGGTGCTGACGGAGCAAAAGGAGATAAGGGAGATACAGGAGACACTGGCGCAGCAGGAGCTAACGGAGCAGATGGTGCTAACGGAGCAAATGGTGCTGACGGAGCTGATGGTGCAGATGGTGCTAACGGAGCAACTGGTGCTGACGGAGCAAAAGGAGATAAGGGAGATACAGGAGACACTGGCGCAGCAGGAGCAGATGGTGCAAACGGAGCAGATGGTGCTAATGGAGCAAATGGTGCTGACGGAGCAAAAGGAGACAAGGGAGATAAAGGAGATAAAGGAGATACTGGCGCAGCAGGAGCAGATGGTGCTAATGGAGCAGATGGTTCTAATGGAGCAGACGGCGCGAAAGGAGACAAGGGAGATACAGGGGACAGAGGTGCGACAGGAGATACTGGGGCTACAGGAGCAAGAGGAGCAGATGGTTCTAATGGTGCAGATGGTGCGAAAGGAGACAAGGGAGATACTGGGGACACTGGTGCGAAAGGAGATACTGGTGAAACTGGAGCAAGAGGAGAGAAAGGATTAAAAGGAGATACAGGTTCTCAAGGTATGCAAGGAGCAAAAGGAGATCAAGGAGATAGAGGTCCTGAAGGTCCTCAAGGTGCTCAAGGAGAGCAAGGAGTAGCTGGTAAGAAAGGTGATAAAGGTGATCCAGGAGTAATAGCTAAGAGAGGTGAGTTTAAAATACCAGCTATGAGTGATTACGCAGTGGGTGATATTATCAGATTCAATGATGAGTGTTTCGGAGCTATTGAAGCAGAAGTAGTATCTATGATGGATGGTGATGAATCAAGAGGAATTAGACCTAGTATGAAGTTATGCTTCAACTACTTCTTCCAGCCTCAGATTTCGCAGAGTGTGTTTACTCAAGCTATCAACAGATACACAGATTCTGTTAACTGTAAAGTAAACTTCTCAATTAACTTGACAGAAGATGTTACTTCTAGAACGGTATGTGTGAATATCGTAAGAACTGACAGCTACGAAGCTTGGAATGAAGATTTTGCCTTCATATTTACGATGTTACTTTATTAATAAAATATTAGTGGGAGGCGTTAAGCCTCTCACTAACTTTTAAATATAATTATGAGAATATCTAATAGTCTTAAAATAGTTGGTCTTTTAATTGCTTTTACAATATCTACTGTAGACTTTGTAAGTGCTCAGACTAGCTCTAGGTTGTTTAGTGATATTAGTATCAAGAATAAAGTAGCTATTACTTTTTTTGGTGGTCATCACTTTGACAATGAAGAAAATGGTTTCTATCCAGGTATAATTACCACAGAGAGATCAGGTAAAAAAGGGTTTGTAAACTTTAGTAGAGGAAGTAGTTGGACTGGTGCATCTGAGTTACAGCATGTAGATGGATACGTTTGTGTTTATCACGGAGAACCATTTACATTTCCGATAGGTGCTGACTTTAAATTTAGACCTGTAGCTATTTCTGGTGCAAGAGCTTCTGATGCAGCTTATTTCAATGCTAGTCCTAATGAAATAGAAGTGATTTCTTCTCATGACTTAGATACGGATTTAAAGGATATCAGTGATGTAGAATATTGGGATATTAATGGAAAAAACAGATCTCACATAACGCTTACATGGGATGAATACAGTGATATTAAAGACTTAACTAATAACGAATTAGCTGTTTTAAGTATCGTTGGATGGAAAAATAACAGATGGGAAGTAATTCCTTCAAAAATAGATGAAAATATGCTTGATATCTCAGCATATAATGCTATGTTTAGCGAAGATATTTCTAGCTTCAAAGGTGGATCTATAACAACATTAGAGGCCATCCCAATAAACTCTTATGATTTTTACACCTTTGGAGCTATTAAATCTAACTACACTAATAACCCAGCTATAGCTATTAACAGTTTTAGCGTTTTTCCAAACCCTCACGTTCTTGGAGGTACTTCAAAGTTGAGTTTTAAAGGAGATAATACTCTAGATAAAAAAGTACGTATTTTCAATTCAAATGAGCAGCTAGTTTTTGAAACTACAGCAGTAGGAAATCAAAAATCTCTTATACTTGAAAATGTTGCTGAGATACCAGGTGTTTATACCATTCAGATTACTGATTCTAATGGTTTGATCTCTAGCAAGAATTTAATTGTAGTAGATAACTAAAAGATATTTTTTAAGTTAAAGAGAATTAGAATTAATATTCTAATTCTCTTTTTCTAAAACTTTTAGGTTCTCCATTTCTATATCCCCACTTTTCAATCCACATCTTTTTACCATCATAAGTACTTATATCGTACTCCTCTTCGAAGATTACACTTTTCTCTTCGTTTAATATTTTAACCTTAGTTTCATTGCCATATTCATCATAATCAAACATTTGATGTCTATAAAGTTGACCTTCAGTAGTGTATACCTTTTTTGATTTAAGGTTATCCATTGAGTCATATTCATAAAGTTCTTTCCTAAGTAGTTCTTTCGTACTTGCCTCATATGCTAGTACTTCTACTTTTAGCTTATCAGCATTAAAGATTTTTACGTAATTACTTTGCAACACATTATTAGCATCATAGAAGCTTGTTCTGATTGTGTCCTTGTCACCATATACTTCAGGATAGATTTCTCTACTCTTTAGACCTCCCAATTCATCATACTGAAAATGCTGACTTACTCTTCCTTCAGCATTATATTCAAATGCTTCTTTGTAAAGCGGTTTACCCATAACAGGTTTCTCATTTTTAATCACAACATCGTACACATTTAATGTTGTCACTTTTGGCTTTACTACAGGTTCTGAGTTGCAAGAGAATAATAGTGTAACTGATAGGCATGCGTATAGAAATCTCATTTTGATAGAATGTTAATAATGAAATATTGTCAGGTTAAGCTTAACTAGATTTAGACAATTTTAGTTTAGTTATGCTTCCCCATGTTTAATATTGACAAAGGTATTCCAATTCTAGTTTAGGGATGTGAGTATTGTTTGGTCACTTGACTAAGGTTGTGTTCAGGATTTTGAAAGAATAAAGTTTTTTTTGCAATAAACAAGTTGTTGTAAATATCGATTACCCTTATGTGGCAGAACATTTATTCTGTAAATTTAGTTAAGTGGTAATTTTGGATTCGGTCATAGATTATTGAACAACATACTTAATGAAAAATTTAATATCAGTATTACTTTTAGCTAGTTTAATTTTCTTCAGCTGTTCAACTGAGGGGGTAAACGACTTAACCAAAGAATTTACTTTAGAAGAAGGCTTCCAAATCGAAGCAGTAGCTTCAGAGCCTCATCTAAATTCCTTGGTCGAAATCGAATTTGATGAGAAAGGGAGGATTTGGACTTTAGAGATGACTGGGTATATGCGAGATATTGATGGATCAGGAGAAGATATTGCTGATGGCAAGATTTCCATTTTAGAGGATACCAATGGAGATGGGATGATGGATAAGAAAACTATTTTCTTAGATAGCATGGTGTTGCCTAGAGCAATCGAGTTAGTCAATGACGGATTGCTATATTCAGAGCCTCCTAATTTATGGTGGGTATCTATCGAAAATGATAAACCTGGTAATCGAGTACTTGTCGATTCCATGTATGCACTTGGAGGCAATATTGAGCATGCACCTAATGGATTATTGTATAATATTGATAATTGGATCTATAGTGCTAAATCGGATCGTCGGTATCAGTTTAGAGATGGAGAATGGCATGCAGAAGCAACTTATAGTAAAGGTCAGTGGGGAATTACAAGTGATGATCAAGGACGTCTATTTTATAACGATAATAGTAATCCGATTTATGGAGATTTTGTACAGTCTAACCAAGTCAATGCCAACCCTTTTTTCGAAAGCAAAAAATTAGAGCGACAGAACCTATCAAAATCTCGTCGGTTTTATCCTATCCATGCAACTCTAATTAATCGCGGTTATGGAGAAGGGTCATATGACGAAGAAGGAAGAGTAAAGGAATTTACCTCTGCCTGTAGTCCTTTGATTTATAGAGGTGATCAATTTAAAGAAAAGTATTATGGACAAGCTTTTGTCTGTGGCCCTGAAGCAAATCTGGTAAAGCGATTTAACTTAGAGACTAACCAAGGGAAAATTGTAGCTACTCCAACAAGTGAAGGAAGTGAATTTTTAGTTTCAAATGATGAAGCTTTTCGTCCAGTAAATTTGAATAATGGCCCTGATGGAGCATTGTATGTTGTAGATATGCGTAGAATACTTATCCAGCATAGAGCATACATGACCAGTTATTTAAAAGAGCTGATAATAGAGAGAGGTCAAGATACCTTGCCCTCTCTAGGTAGAATCTATCGTGTCACTGATAGCTTGAGTCGGTCGACGTCACTTCCAGACTTGAGTAATTTATCTTTAGCAGAATGGGTTCCATTGCTACAATCAAAAAATGCTTGGCAACGAACAACGGCACAAAAAAAATTAGTCTTTGCAAATGATAAAAGTTTAATAGATCAAATAAATGATATTGCTAAGGATGAGCAAAATCCACTGGGCCAAATTTCTGCATTATGGACACTAGAAGGAATGGGTGAATTATCTGCAGGCCTTCTTAGTGAAGTTGCCAATACGAATTCTTTCGCTTTTCCGCAAACAGTTGTCTTAGCAAAAACTATTTTAACAACAGATAATGAATCACAGTTAATACCCATTTTCGAGAAAGCATTGGCGTCCTCAAATTATCAACATCATTTACAAGTTGCTCATGCTCTAGCTGACGTAAGCAGCGGCAGTAAAAAGGAGTTATCTGATGAACTAATTTCTAAGTATGCTGATGACCCAATCATTGCGGATGCTTTCGTAAGTAGTGTGGCAGGAGAAGAAAATTTCATACTCGATAAGCTAGATAAGTCTAATAACAAAAGCCATCTAGCTGAAGCTTTGAATGAAACTTTAAAAAATAAAAAAGAAGGTAATAGAAAAGAATTGGTTATGAGTACCAATGATAAAACTGATAATCGTACCAGAGGCTTCTTATTATACAATACGTACTGTGGCACTTGTCATGGTATGGATGGCAAAGGCTTAAAAAATTTAGCACCGCCACTCTACCAATCAGAGTACGTAGATGGTCCTGCTGAACATCTAATTTTAGTAATGCTCAATGGTTTAAAAGGTCCGATTACAGTCCATGGAGAAATATACGAAGGAGCGGCTGTAATGCCAGGGATCAAGCAAAACAAAGATATTACTGATGAAAAAATAATGGATATTTTAGCATACATAAAAAATGGCTTCACTAGTAAGCCAGAATGGTTTAGATTAAAAAGTGAAGTAGTAGCAGACTTAAGAGCTCAGACAGCAGATCGTAAAGAATTATTCACTGAAGCTGAATTGATGGCTTGGCCCCTGGATGAAAAATCTGATGATTAAAGATCAACTTTTTATATAATGCAGAACGAAATATTCCAAAAAGCACAAGTAGCTGGTTTTTTCGGGAAGTTATTTTATTACGCTCAGCTAAGTGGACCTGGCTGGATACAAGCTGCAGTAACATTAGGTGGAGGTACCTTGGTAGGTGCGCTATATCTAGGAGTCGTAGGTGGTTATCAATTTCTATGGTTACAACCATTGGCAATGCTGTGTGGGATAATCATGCTTTCAGCAATCAGCTATGTTACACTTAGTAAAGATGATATAGAGGATCGTCCATTCGAGCTAGCTAAGAAACATGTTTCTCCTGTTTTAGCATGGGGTTGGTTGGTTGCAACTATTATTGCTGATGTAGTTTTTTGTGCTGCACAATTTGCTCTCGGGGCAGATGCTATCCAAGGGAATTTGGGTGGAGCCCATTTACCACCTTTTTTGATTACAGGCTTACTCTTTATAGTAGCTTTCTTTCTAATTTATTTATTCTCAGGTAAGGGTAAAGCTGCAAGAGTAATTGATAGTGTGATTAAGATTTTAGTGTCCATTATTGTATTGGCATTTATGGGTGTCGTTATAGTTTTGATGTGGAATAATGCTGTCAATTGGAGTGAATTGTTAGGTGGCCTAATACCTGACTTTTCTGCTTTGTTTAAACCAACGGAATCATATGCTGAAAGTATAGGAGCCGCAGGCAACTATAGTGGTTTCTGGAATGATTATATCTCCGAGAGTCAACGAAATATAATCATTGGTGCATTCGGGACTGCCGTCGGTATAAACATGACATTTTTGTTACCATATTCTCTAATGAAGAAAAAGTGGGAGAAAAAACATCGAGAACTATCTAGATTTGACTTAGTACTTGGATTACTTATCCCGTTTATTTTAGGAGCTTCTGCTTTGATCATTTCTACGGCTTCTCAATTTCATGCAAAGAAGGATGGCTATGTTAGTGAAGCCGCTTATCATCAAGTATTAGATGAAAGATTAAAAGCAGAACATTCTAATTTTGCTACTCTAGATGATGGTAAAGTAGCACAACTAAGACAAGCAGCGCCGCAAGTAGATAAAGATCTTTCAGTTATGCTAGCCAAAAGAAATGCAAATGATTTAGCAAAAGCATTAAAGCCTTTTTTAGGCAATTGGTCACAATTAATTTTTGGAATAGGAATCCTTGCAATGGCGCTAAGCACAATGTTAGTACATATGATGATGAATGGTTATGCGGTAAGTGAGGCGTTTGGCCAGCCAGGGAAACGAAGGCTTTTCTTAATTGGTGCAGTGATTCCTGCAATCGCAGGTTTTTTCTCACCACTGATATGGAATGGAGCGGCGAAGACAGCATTAGCGGTACCTGCATCTGTTATCGCAACTACTTTGCTACCAATAGCATACCTTATCTTTTTGTTACTAATGAATTCTAAAAAAGCCTTGAGTGAAGAATTACCTAAAAAGCGTTTCCTTGTAAATACTTTGATGATTGGAGCCACTGGTATAGCGACCTTTGCTTCCATATGGGCGTTGCTAGGTAAATACCGAAGTGCTAATATTTATGATCATCAGTTTGGAATCGTTGGTCTTATTGGTTTGCCATTATTGGCGTTGATCGGTATTGTTGGATTTATGAGACGCGAAGCAAAAGTATAAGACAACTAACTCTAAATTATTTTTTGATATATGCTAACATTCGGAATTATTGGAGGAGGTATGATTGCAGATTTTCATGCTAAAGCAATACTAGCTATGGAAAAGGGGGAGTTGGGTGCAATCTATGCAAGGAATTTAGGAAAAGGAACAGCTTTAGGTGAAAAGTATAATTGTAAATCCTATAATGATTTAGACGAATTTTTAGCAGACAGTTCTATTGATATAGTAACTATAGCTACCCCTTCTGGTGCTCATTTAAAACCAACCATAGCAGCAGCTAAAGCTGGAAAGCATGTTATTTGTGAAAAGCCACTAGAAGTAACACCCGATAGAATCAAACAGATGATTGAAGTCTGTGATAATTACGGGGTGATTCTTGCAGGAATTTTTAATAGGCGATTTAATCCAGCAGTTACAGCTTTAAAAAAAGCAATCGATTCTGGTCGCTTTGGCACGTTAACCCTGTGTGATGCTTACGTAAAATGGTATAGGACGCAAGAGTATTACGATTCAGGGGCATGGCGAGGGACGTGGGAGTTAGATGGTGGTGGGGCTTTGATGAATCAGTCTATTCATACAATCGATCAGTTGATTTATCTTGCGGGCAACATTACGCGATTATCTGCTTCGACTACTTGTTTGATTCATGAAGGAATTGAAGTGGAAGATACAGCTGTAGCAATTTTAGAGTTTGAGAGTGGCGCCAGAGGGGTGATTCAAGGAGCAACTTCTTGCTGGTCTTCAAGTGGTCATCCCGCTGAGGTACATATTTGTGGTAGTGAAGGTTCTGTTTTTATGACTGATGAATCTTTTAGAGTGTGGGATTTCAAAACACCTAATAGCGAAGATGATTATATTAAGAATAATTTAATGAATGGCACAGAGCAAGGGTTAGGAGCAAATGACCCAAATGCAATTAATTTTGAAGGACACCTCAAGAACTTCGAAGATGTAGTGGAAGCGGTTGAACAAAGTAGAGCACCATTAGTGACTGGTGAAGAAGGATTAAAAGCAGTTAGGGTGATTGATGCAATTTATAGAAGCGCTAAACAAAATGGAGTTTGGATCAATTTATAGATAATGATTAAACTATCAGGGTTCACAGATGAAGCAGCCAGTGATTTAACTGGCCAAATTAAAGCTACCGAAGTTTTAGGTTGGGAATACCTATCTGCTCGGATGATAGATGGTGTAAATATTCACGATCTTAGTGATACTAAATTCCAAACCATTTGTGAGGAGCTGGAAGAAGCCAATGTTAAAGTTGCAGAATTCGGCACTATGGTAGGTAGCTGGTCTAAAACTATTCATAGTGATTGGCAATTGACTATTGATGAGATTGATCGCTGCATTCCTAGGATGAAGCGTTTAGGAGTTAAGTACGCTCGAGTTATGTCTTATGCCCAATGCCCTTGGGGAGAAGAGCAGTTCGAAAAAGAACGTTTTAAAAGACTAAGTGAAATTAATGCTCGCTTTGCAAACGCAGGTTTAATTGCTTTACATGAAAACTGTATGAACTGGGGTGGATTTTCCGCAGAGCATACGCTTAGGTTGTTAGAGGAGGTTCCTAGTTTGAAGTTAGTGTTTGATACAGGTAACCCTGTTTTTCAGAGAGATAGATCTAAGCCAGAGCCATACCCATGGCAGAATGCATTAGAATTTTATCATCAGATTAAACATGCTATACAACACATCCACATAAAGGATGGTATAATGCATAATGAGGAAGGGGACCCAGAGTATACCTTTGCAGGAGAGGGGCAGGGATTTACAAAAGAAATAGTTTCTGACCTATTAGAAAATGACTATGATGGTTTTATCGTAATTGAACCGCATATTGCAAAGGTATTTCACGCTGATAATGATAACGCTGATCCACAAAGCGCATATGATCTTTACGTTGAGTATGGACAGAGGTTTGAAAAATTAATTAACGAATGTGCACAGACTAAAATTTAAAAATATGAGACATCTAATATTCATTCTTGGATTTTTGGCTTTTTGTTTTTCTAATGATTTAGTAGCTCAAGACGGTTGGGAACAACTTTTTAATGGTAAGGATTTTTCCAACTTCGAGCAGCTTAACGGAGAGGCAATTTATAAAATTGAAAATGAAGAAATGGTCGGTATATCGATAAAGGAAAGAAGAAACAGCTTTATGGCTACCAAAAAGAAGTATGGAGATTTTATTCTTGAGTTTGAAGTATTAATTGAGAATGGATTAAACTCAGGTGTGCAATTTAGAAGCATAAGCAATGCTGAGGATCGAGATGGCAGAGTACATGGTTACCAATGTGAAATAGAAACAAGCTCAAGAAAGTGGGCGGGAGGTATTTATGATGAAGCGAGAAGAGGATGGTTATATCCATTAAGTAGTAATCCTAAAGGTAGGCAAGCCTTTGTACCTGGAGAATGGAATAAGTATCGGATAGAAGCAATTGGGCCTAACCTACGGACATGGGTAAATGGCGTAATGTGCTCAAATCTCGTAGACGACCTTACCTCTGAAGGAATCATCGCATTCCAAGTGCATGGAATCGGGAAGCCAGAGCTAGAAGGGAAAAGTGTCAAGTGGAAAAATATAAATATTAAAACTTCTGATTTGGAGATGTCGAGATTGCCAGTTGATCCAGATGTGCCTGAGTTTAGCTACTTAGATAATCAACTGTCTAAAAGTGAGATTAGAAAAGGCTGGCGATTTTTATGGGATGGAGAAACTACAGAAGGCTGGAGAGGAGCAAAATCTGAGAGTTTTCCATCTGAAGGATGGGTGATGCAAGATGGTGTTTTATCAGTGGCGGTTGCAGAAAGCGGAGCTGCTACTTATGGTGGAGATATCATTACGGAAGAGACTTATAGTAATTTTGAATTAAGTATAGACTTTAAAATAACAGAAGGCTCTAATAGTGGTATTAAATACTTTGTCGACCCTGACCTGCTTAAAAGTTCTGGAGCGGCTATAGGCTTGGAGTTTCAAATTTTAGATGATAAAAACCATCCTGACGCTGCACAAGGAAAAAATGGAAACAGAACTGTCGGTTCTCTATATGATTTGATTAGAGCAGAGAATAAGACAACTGGTTATATAGGAAAGAACTTTAAAGGAATTGGTAAATGGAATACAGCTAAAATCAAAGTTAATGGAGGCCATGTAGAGCATTGGCTTAACAATGTGAAGATTGTAGAATATGATCGCTTCAGTCAAGTATTCAAAGCGCTAGTCGAAAAGAGTAAATATGAGAAGTATGACAACTTTGGTCAATTAACTTCAGGGCATATCTTGTTACAGGATCACGGGGGTGCAGTTTCTTTCAGGGATATAAAGATTCGAGAATTCTAAATTATTTGTGTTACATAAAAGTCAGACTAATCTTGACTATAGGTTCTCGTTGATAAATTCTTTAGCCTTCAAGTCAGCCCAGCTATATTTATTTCGTGTTCCTTTGAAACCAACATGCCCTCCATATCTAGGAATTACTAAGTGGAGATGTTCTGATTCTTGAGCTTGAGCTCTAGGGAATATACTGGCATCTAAAAACGGATCATTAAGAGCATTTATAATCAAAGAAGGAATTGTAATACCTTCTAGAAATCTATTGCTACTATTTAGTTCGTAGTATTCTTGTGCTCCACTAAATCCATGAATTGGTCCAGTAAAATACTCATCGAAGTCTCTTAAATTTTTGACCTTCTTTAAATCATTCCTATTTATTTCATCAGCAAACAACTTAGCCTTCTCATTCACTTTTTCCATTAGACTTATTAAGAATCTTTTCTCATAGATATAGTTAGCTGGTTTTGATATTACATCAGAACATGCTGCCAAATCACAAGGAGCAGAAATACCTACTACAGCTTTTAGTTTAGGGCTTTTAGTAAACGCCGACTCTCCTGCATATTTGATAACCATATTTGCACCTAGACTATATCCGAATAACACAATGGAACTGTAATTGGATTCCAAGCTTGAAATAACTAAGTCGATATCATCAGTCGCGCCAGAATGATACATTCTTAGTTTCTTATTCATCTCTCCGCTGCATCCTCTATAGTTCATTGCTGCGATATCAAAATTATTTTCGTTTAGTAAAGCGGCTATGTTGTGTATGTAATTTGAATCTGAGCTACCTTCTAAGCCATGACACAGTACAGCTAGTCTGTCATTCTCTTTGTCTATAATATCTACATCTAAGAAATCACCGTCTGGAGTATTTATTCTCCTGCGAGAGAACGATTTGATTTTGATATTACCACTGAAGTGTGGTATCAATGTGCCTAAGTGAGCAGACCTGTAGAGAGCAGACGGCTTATAGTCTTGAGAATCGATTATTGGCATTATAGTTTATAAATTTACATTGCCGTATGTAACGCTGACTTAGATATTTGATGGAGTAGCTTGTCTGGATAATCGCTTATAATCCCATCCACGCCTATCTCTAACATTGCTAACATGTCCTTCTCTTTGTTTACCGTCCATGGAATTAGTTTAATCCCTTTCTCTTTGCAAAGGGTAACAAGATTTTTATTAACTAGTTGATAGTAAGGACTATAAACCTCTGGTGTAAAACCAAGCTCTTCGAGATTTTTCTGTGGAGATTTTGTATTCATAATTAACAAGACCAACTTAATCTCGGGATCAATCTTCTTAGATTCTTGGAGCGACTCAATGTCAAAGGATTGTATATAAATTCTTTCTTTGATACCTGTACTCTGAATTTCTTTAACAACAAGCTCTGCAAACTCAATTGCACCAGGGTGAAATAAATTATCTTGATCTGCAACTCGTTTAATTTCTACATTATAAAAAGGTAATGGTCTTTCTGTCCTTTTAGAATGGGCCTCTGCCATAGCGACTACCTCTTTGAATAACGGTTTTGCTACCTTTTGGTTAGCTTGATCTGGAAATTTTTCATGAGGCTTAGAGCCTACATCATAAGTTTTAATCTTGTCATAAGTCAGCTTGTACATATTGTGATCATGTTGATCTTCCTTGCTGATTGATTGTCCATCAGGAGCAGTGCTTATTTCATGATTAAAAAACGGTTCATGGGATACTACCACTTGTTTGTCTTGAGATATTACTAAATCCATCTCTAACGTAGTCACCCCTAAATCCAAAGCCTTCTCGAAGGCGATTAAAGTGTTTTCAGGTAATAAACCTCTACACCCTCTATGGCCTTGTACGTCTATTTCTTTAATCTCTGTTTTCATATTATTCACTTCCTTATTATCAGAACTGTTATTAATGCTATTACATGCTAACATGGTAAAAACAATAAAATATAGGAATGTATTTTTCATCGGATAGTATTTCATTACACAAGGATAAAATAGAACAATAAATATTCAATGTAACGCTTGATTTAACTTAAAATAAATATCTTAGGCTAAATCTAATTTAAATGAGTACTACCCAATATATTCTAGCTTTAGATCAAGGGACGACAAGTTCTAGGGCGATAATATTTGACCACAGTGGAGCGATAAAACAGGTCAACCAGAAAGAATTTAAACAGATATATCCTAAACCAGGCTGGGTGGAACATGACGCTAACGAAATTTGGGAATCACAGCTTGAAGTCTTACAGGCTTGTGTAAAGGAAGGAGGTACTGGATTAGACAGTATTAACGCTATTGGGATTACAAACCAAAGAGAAACTACTGTTATCTGGAATAGAGAAACAGGGAAACCCATTCATAATGCGATAGTATGGCAAGATAGACGGACTGCAAGCTATTGTGATAGCCTTAAAGCTGCTGACAAAGCCGATCTGATACAAGACAAAACAGGACTAGTTATAGATGCATATTTCTCGGGCACAAAAATAAAGTGGTTACTAGATAATGTAGATGGTGCAAGGGGGTTGGCAAAAGAAGGTAAGCTAGCATTTGGTACAATCGACAGTTGGTTAGTATGGAATCTGACAGGTGGACAAGTACATGTGACAGATGTAACTAATGCGAGTAGGACCATGATCTACAACATTAAGGAGCTTAAGTGGGACACAGAATTACTAGAGCTCTTAGATATCCCAGCTTCTATTTTACCAGAAGTAAAATCAAGTAGCGAAGTATATGGAAAAGTATCTGCCGATATTTTAGAAGGAGATGTGCCAATATCAGGGATTGCAGGAGATCAACAATCTGCATTATTTGGTCAGATGTGTACTAAGGTAGGAATGGCTAAAAGTACTTATGGTACTGGCTGTTTCCTAATGATGAATACGGGTACGGAAGTAGTGAAATCAACTAATAACTTATTATCTACTATAGCTTGGCAAGTAAATGGGGAGACTCATTATGCTTTAGAAGGAAGTGTGTTTGTGGGTGGTGCAGTGATTCAATGGTTAAGAGATGGAATCGGAATCTTAGATAATGCAAGTGATAGTGAAGCTTTAGCGAAAGAGGTGGAAGATAATGGAGGTATTTATTTCGTGCCTGCTTTGACTGGGCTAGGTGCCCCTCACTGGGATGCATATGCTAGAGGAACGATTTTAGGGATCACAAGAGGAACTAATAGATCTCACATTGCAAGAGCAGCTATCGAAAGCATTTGCTATCAAGTAAATGATGTAGTAAAAGCTATGGAAGGAGATACTGGTAAACCTCTTGCAGAATTGCGAGTAGATGGGGGAGCGGTAGCTAATAACTTATTGCTCCAGTTTCAGGCGGATATATTGAGAACTAGTGTTGCTCGACCCACGATCTTAGAAACGACTGCATTAGGAGCAGCCTATCTTGCAGGTCTTGCTACAGGATTCTGGGGCAGTATGGACGAGATAGCAAGTCAGTGGGGTTTAGATAAAAAGTTTGAGCCTGAGATGGAAAATGTCAAAGCTGAAGCTTATACGACTGAATGGAATAGAGCCATTGGAAGAGCTAAATCATGGATACAGGAAGAACAAACTTAATAAACAATAAACGCACTAATTAAAGATGACACCATTTATTGCAGAGTTAGTAGGTACTATGTTGTTGATCCTCTTGGGTCTTGGAGTTGTAGCAAATGTTGTATTAGATAAAACCAAGGGTAATGGGGCAGGAGTAGTCTTAGTAACTTTAGCCTGGGGCTTTTCGGTATATGTAGGTGTAGTAGTCGCGGGGCCATATAGTGGTGCACATCTTAATCCAGCAGTGACCATCGGATTAGCTATAGGAGGGAAGTTTGCTTGGAGCTCAGTCTTGCCTTATTGTATTGCTCAAATTATTGGAGCAGCCATAGGAGCTACGATGGTTGGCTTTATGTATATTGATCATTTTAAAGCGACCAAAAATCTAGATTTAAAATTAGGCGTATTCTGCACTGGCGCAGAAATTCGTAACCCGATACCTAATTTGTTTTCAGAGGCATTCGGGACATTCGTTTTATTGATGGGCGTATTTTATATTTCAGATCCTAGTATAGATACAAGTTTGACAAATGATATTAAGATTGGACTAGGATCTGTAGGTGCTTTACCTATTGCTTTATTCGTAGTTGTAATCGGTATGGCTTTAGGTGGTACGACTGGTTACGCTATTAATCCAACTAGAGATTTAATACCTAGATTAATGCATGGCATACTTCCTTTGGGGGAGAAGAGGGATGGTGATTGGGGCTACGCATGGATTCCATTATTTGGTCCGCTATTAGGTGCTGCTGGAGCAGCTGGGTTGTTTCTGATTATTGGGTCTTAATGCTTACTATGCTTTTGTGCAGATATCTATACTGCTAATTGCATCAAGTAAAATATTTCCTTTAGATCCAAGGATTATTCCTTTTTTATCTACAGCCTCAAAGAAGATATAATTAGCATCCTCTTTTGGTGAGAATTCTATCAAGTAAGTTTTCCACTCTTCATCTTTAATAAAGTCTGACTCGTAGACCATCTGACTTGTACTGCATTTGCTAGGACCTATGTAAACTCTCAGTTTTGCTGGAGCATCATAGCCCGCATAAGTATTAGAGTGAGCAAGATCAATTGTGAATTTGTAGCATTGGTCTTTTTGCATTGTTGCGCTTACCCTTTGCCCTATCGCTTCGTAGCTTCTATCTTCTCTAATTATCATGCCCACATAAGTATCTCCATCGGATGCTTCTTCATACACCCCCCAGTAGCCAGGAAATATATCTGGAGTTGTAGTCTCCGTACACTCAAACCATCCCATCGGTGTAGTTGCATCAGCAGGTGCATCTTCAAAGGAAGGATTGTTTAAGGTGATAGATTGCCCAAAACTACTTATCACACAAAGCAAAAAACATAATATAATTGTCAGTAGACGCATTAATATATTTAAATTCTTTTAATATTATTTCTTTACTTTGTTGCCTTCAATACCCGAGAATGCGCAAAGTTTTATCTAGCTATATTTTAACAATAATAAGCCTTTCTTTAGTTCTTTTCCTGCTTGGTTTATATCTAGTAGTTACTAGCCAATCTAATCAAATAACTAATTCGCTAAAGGAAAAAATAAATATTGTTATCGAACTTAATGAGAATTATCAAGAACAAGATAAGGTCTCTTTACTAAGTAATCTAAGTGCTAATGAAGCAGTATTAGAATCAAGCATTCAATTTTTGTCTAAGGAAGAAGCAAAGATCTTGATGGTAGGCGATGAGGATTTGATTTTCATGGATGATGGTCTACAGAATCCTTTTAGAGATGCCATAGTAGTTAATTTGAAATCTGATAAATATGAATCAGAATTTCTTGAAGAGTTTTCTGATGTTATAGAATCACAAGGAATAGTATCTGAGGTGTTTTACCAAGAAGACTTATTTCAACTTATAAATGGGAACCTCAAGAAAGTAAGCCTCACATTCTTAATTATAGGATTACTGATGCTTCTCTTAGCCGTTTCTCTAATTTACAATACGGTCAACTTATCTCTCAGCACAGATAAGCAAAAAATACAAACTATGGAGCTAGTAGGAGCAGAGAGAAACTATATTAAAAAACCATATCTCAAAAGCGCCTTTCAAACTGGCTTTATCAGTTTCTTTGTAGCATCACTCTTACTTTTTGGATTTGTGTTTTTGATCTTTTTCAACTTCGAATTCCTTCAAAATGTAGTTAATTACTTCTATCTGATATTGATTCTTATCCTCCTCTTAGTATTAGGTGTTTTTATACCTATTTTAAGTACAAATAGAATCGTGAATAACCATTTAAATAAAATTTAAACAGTCTATAAAGAGTTATAAATTAGAGTTTTATATAATTCGTAAGTTTACAGTACAATTTTCGATAAATGAGTAAAAATAAGAAGTCAGGTAAGAAAAAAGTAGTTGCCACAAAGAGTAATCAGCAGGGCAAAAAAGTAGTCACGAGTAAAAAAGTAGCATCTACAAAGGCGGCTAAGTTACAGCCTACTACTTCTAGATTAAAATCGTCTCTAACATCGAGTGGGAATACGGTAGCACATGATCTTATTTTCGAAAGAAAGAATTATATGCTTATGCTAACAGGTGTAGCATTAATGGGGATTGGATTTTTACTCATGTTAGGTGGTAATATGCCTAGCCCTGATGTATGGGAGCCAGAGCGTATTTACAGTTTCAGAAGGGTCACGCTTGCACCTATTGTTATACTTGCTGGACTAGGTTTAGAAGTATACGCCATATTTAAAAAATTTTAAACTGCACCTCAGTTTAAATGAACGAAATTATAGATGCTATCATTCTTGGAATCATCCAAGGGGTTACAGAGTTCCTTCCAGTAAGTAGCAGTGGTCATCTTGAATTAGGTAAAGAGATAGTAGGATTTGAGGTTGTAGGCGAAGAGAGTCTCATGATGACTATTATCCTTCATGCTGCTACCGCCATAAGTACCTTGATTGTTTTTTGGAAAGATGTCAAAGAAATTCTCGTAGGTATATTTACAACTCAAGTTAATCAGCAAAAACATTTTGCTCTCAAAGTAATACTGTCAATGATACCCGCTGGTTTGATTGGGGTCTTTTTGTTAGACAAAGTCGAATCACTATTTATCGGAAATATTTTACTTGTAGGTGTAGCATTGATAATTACGGGGTTGTTTTTATTTGTAGCGGATCGAGCTAAAGAGACGCGCAAGGATGTTACTTACACTAATGCTTTCTTGATTGGATTGGCGCAAGCGGTTGCAATTATTCCAGGAATATCTAGGTCTGGAGCGACAATTAGTACATCGGTCTTGTTAGGTATAGATAAAGAGAATTCAGCTAAGTTTTCTTTTCTTATGGTTGTTCCATTAATCTTAGGCAAGATGGCTAAGGATATTTTAGATGGTGAGTTTGCAGGTTCTGCAGCGAGTAGTATGCCATACTTAGTAGGGTTTATCGCTGCTTTAATTACAGGTGTAATTGCATGCAAGTGGATGATTAAAATTGTGAAGAATAGCCAACTCAAATACTTCGCATACTATTGTTTTCTTGTTGGTGCTGGAGCAATTATTTATGCAAGCTTATGATGGATATAGTTGACAGTAATAGTGACATCGACAACATTGACTTTTTGATGGGTTCAGTAATGTTAATCGACAAAGAGCAGGACTGGACTTCATTTGATGCCGTTAATAAATTAAAATGGGCAATACGGAGTAGTTACGGAGTTAAGAAAGTAAAAGTGGGACATGCAGGAACGTTAGATCCTATGGC
>CALFUQ010000106.1 GCA_937929885.1 uncultured Saprospiraceae bacterium | reverse complement strand
ATGTCATGATGTTCATAAATGCCAGCATTATTAACTAAGACATCTACTGTTCCAAAATAGTCAACCGCTTCTTCAACTATACGTTTATTATCAGCTTCTACAGAGACGTCACCTTGGATAAGTAAGTGCCCATCACCAGCTAACAGTTTCTTTGTTTCTAATGCAGCAGTTTGATCAGCCCTAAAGTTGATTGCAATTCTTGCTCCCTTAGCTGCAAATGCAATCGCGGTTGCTTTACCTATTCCTCTACCACCTCCTGTGATAAGTACTTTTTTGCCTTCGAATTCCATGGGTTAAATATAGTGTTTGCTTAACTGTCTTGATTATGATTTTTAGGATTAAGTGATTTTAAGATTATCTTACAGGATTATAATATTTTTATTGGTATGACTCAACATTGGATCAAAAATAAAGTCGCAATAGTTGCAGGTGGTGCTTCTGGAATTGGACAAAGCATTGCAATCGAGGCTGCTTCAAAAGGAGCGAAAGTGGTAATAGTAGATATAGACGAAGATGGAGGGCAACGGACGCTGGAAAGTATAAAGTCTAATGGAAGTGAGGGAGTATTCATCAATACTGATGTTACAAATGTAGAGTCAATAGAAAAAATGGTCCTTGCAGCGAAAACCCTTGGCCCAATCAATTACTTAGCTTGCTCAGCAGGCTCTCAAAGCTATGGAGATGTAGAGACGACCACAGAAGAGGCTTGGGATCAGTGTATGGATGTAAATCTTAAAAGCATGTTTTTACTGTGCAAGCAGATATTACCAGTGATTAAAGATAATGGGGGAGGAGGAATAGTAAATATAAGTTCTGTGCAAGGTTTAAGATGTCAAAAGAATGTTCTTGCCTATGCTACCTCTAAAGGTGCAGTTATTGCGATGACAAGAGCTATGGGCCTTGATCATGCAAAAGAAGGTATCTCTGTAAATTGTATTTGCCCAGGGTCGGTAGATACACCTATGCTCAGATATGGTGCTGGGCAACACGGTGAGGTAAGTGATGTATTAACTGAGTGGGCTGGACATCATCCGATAGGTAGGATAGGTACGCCGCAAGAGATAGCTAAGACTACCATGTTTTTGTGGAGCCCTGATTCTAATTTTATTGTTGGACAAGCAATTGTTGCTGATGGTGGATTGGGTAGCGTGATTCTTTAATCTTCTTTTTATGTGCAACCCAATATGCCGCTAAGGCTTACTCTGCTCCCCAACATCATACTTCTCAAACCAACTAACGATATAGCCAACCTTAGCTAGCAAATTACTAGGTCGATTAGCTATCCCATGCCCAGCCCCTTGTATTCTTACCAGAGCAGAAGGCACCTTCCTTAACTTAAGAGCTTGGTAGTATTGCTCAGACTCAGACATAGGAGTTCTGTAATCTTGCTCACCAGTAAGTAGCATGGTAGGCGTATTTACCTTGCCTACAAGAGATATAGGAGATCGCTTCATAAAGTGTTCTTCGTGGTCCCAAGGCATCCCAGGAAACCAAGAATCTACTACACCACTAATGTCGGCCGTGAGCGCCCAGCTGTACCAATTAATTACAGGCTTAGCGACTACAGCAGCCTTAAATCGATCAGTATTTCCTATGATCCAACTTGTCAAAACTCCACCTCCACTGCCTCCTGTTACGAACAATCGTTCCTCATCGATGTATGGTTCATTTTTAATCACATGGTCGACTATTGACATAAGATCGTGATAGTCATTACCAGGATAATCATGATGAATCAGATTAGCAAATTCTGCTCCATAGCTGGTGCTACCTCTAGGGTTAGTATATAATACAGCGAAACCTTTACTAGCCATGAGTTGAATCTCTGGAGAGAATCTATCTCCATAATTCGCAAATGGTCCACCATGGATTTCTAAAAGTAGCGGATACTTTTTATCAGGATCGTAGTTAGGAGGTGTAACTAACCAACCTTGAATTTTCGTGCTATCAT
Source organism: uncultured Saprospiraceae bacterium (assembly GCA_937929885.1). GTDB lineage: Bacteria > Bacteroidota > Bacteroidia > Chitinophagales > Saprospiraceae > CALFUQ01. The sequence goes on along the minus strand of CALFUQ010000106.1, from coordinate 2,424 downwards.
GACTACTTGTTGCCCACACTTCTTTAGTAGCTCCTAGAGTTTTATATTTTAAAATATCGGCATTGAAATTTGTAAGCTGCCTCGCTGCTCCATTAACTACAGCAACTAGCTCTGCAGGCATATCAGGTTTAGATTTTGTGAAAACTACATTACCACTCCCGTGATCATAATCGCCACCTCCGTATGGTCGGCCGATAGAAGTGCCTCCTAGATTATTAGCGATATTTTTCATTTCCCCTCCTTTAGATATATGACCTACTTTAGTGTTTCCTTCTTGATCATATTGGAAGTATAAGCCAGAACCATTGTCATTCCATTTGATATTTCCTATAGAAAAGTCTATGTTTTCAGAAACGCAAGTGCTAATGCTGTCACCTACATTCATTAGATAAAGTTGGCTGTGATGGTAGCCCATTTTTTTATCATCATATCCTATATAAGCGATAGTCTTTCCGTCTGGTGATACTTTTGGAGAAGCATCTGGACCAAATCTATCTGTGAGTTGAGTAAGTTCTTTAGAGCTTAAGTCAAGTTTAAATATCTCCGAGTCGTTGCGATTATACTCCCAGTCCTCATCTCGATTAGCAGAGAAATAAATTGCACTACCATCAGCTGCCCACTCAGGGCTACCATGATTGAAGTCTCCTGATGTCACTTGGCGCGGCGTACCTCCTCCAACAGGCAGCGTAAATATGTGAGTGTAACTTTCCTGTATGTAACCTCCACCATCAAAACGGTAAGTTAGTTTATCGATATAGATGGGAGCATCAGCCCATGTAGCTCCTTCTGGCTTTGCGGGCAAGACTGACATTCCCTTGGAATTAGCTTTTACCGACATTAAAAATGCTATTGTCTCACCATCAGGAGATAACACCATAGAGCGTGGTGAAGCCTGCAGATTAGTAAGCGGCATACTTTGCTTTGACCGTAACCACATTTTGTAGATCTGTGTCTTGCCGCTACTGTTAGAAGTGTAATAAATTATAGATCCGTCAGGCGACCATATGGGAGAGTTATCATTTTGTTTCCCAGTGGTAACTGGTCTTTGCATGGTGCCGTTTATATCACTAATCCAGAGATTAGAGTATCTTCTATCAGTCATCACATCCATTGAGTTCCTAGTGAAGATTACACTATTACCATCTGGAGAAATAGATGGACTAGCGACGAACTCAAGATTATAGACATCTAGCGGTTCGAAAATATCTTGTCCAAAAGTTAAGAAAGGGAGCGCTAAAAAGAAGAGTATAAAGTATCTCATTTTGTATTGTTTATGTCTAGTCATTAATTGCCTGAAAAACGAGCTGTTTAAATTGCCATCCTGTTTTGTCTGTTATGGTTCTTTGGGTATTTTTCATAATCACACCAATTATCTCCTCTTCTGGATCTGCAAAGTACTGAGTATTAAAGTATCCACCCCAAGTGAAAGTCCCTGCACTCCCATTACCACCCATTGCTTCACCATGCTTATTCAAGACTGCGAAAGCTAGTCCATGGTGACTGCTCCCGTCACCGAATAGATCCCCTGTTTGATTTCCCATGATAGATTTTATTGTGGTACGACTTAATAGTCGATGACCATTTGCTTCCCCACCATTAAGGTACATCTGCAAAAACTTTGCATAATCAGACGCAGTACTAGATAAGCCTGCACCACCAGAGAAAAATCTTTTGGCTCCTTTGATTGGGTAGTCTGGATCATAGAAGGTTACTGGAAAGTTCTTCCATTTACCATCTACTTTCTCTTGCACTTTAACTAGTCTATCTGCTTTATTATCTGGCAAGTAAAATCTGGTATCCTCCATGCCGAGAGGATCAAAAATCCGAGCTTGGAGAAATTGATCAAATGGCATTCCTGAGATTACTTCTATAAAATATCCTAATACATCAAGGCCTTCACTGTAGGTGAATTTTGTTCCAGGTTCATGATGAAGTGGGAGCTTAGCTAGCTTTTTTACACTTTCTTCGATCGTTATATTTTCAGTGGTATATAAATCGGTCACACCAGCTTTAGCGTATATCTTTTTAAATCTAGGGTCTCCATCTATTTGGCCATATCCTAGGCCTGAGGTGTGAGATAGCAGGTGTCTAATCGTAATTTTTTGCTCTGCTGGCTTTGTAGTAAAACTACTATCTGCATCATTAAAAGTATTAAGTAGGGTAGGGTTTTCAAACTCAGGGATATACTTAGCAATCGGATCATCTAATCGAAAATGTCCTTCTTCCCAAAGCATCATTACAGCGGTTGAGGTGATTGCTTTTGTTTGAGAAGCAATTCTAAAAATGTCATCCTTTTTGAGGACTCTGCCATCTTCGTCTGCATATCCATAGGCTTTGTGATATACTGTTTTTCCTTTTCTGGAGATAAGTGCAACTACTCCAGGGATGTCTCCGCTTACCACTGCGTCTTTACATATCTGATCA
>CALFUQ010000105.1 GCA_937929885.1 uncultured Saprospiraceae bacterium | reverse complement strand
CCCCATTTTATTTAGATAAAGTGTTTTAGCATGAGGAATCATTGGCGCATATTTCTTGGCATGTTCAAATTTCACTAAAGGATCTCTCTTCCCATGAACAATAAGGGTCGGTATTTTTATACTTCCTAATTCATCATATCTTGATCCAGATAATTCAATTGCCTTGTTATGTTGCTTTAATACTCCTCTATTAAATCCTTTACGTTTTCGCATATCGTATTTCATTTTTTGAGCTATATCTAGCGCATTTACTTCGTGATTTTTATTGTTCCTCAATAGTCTCACTAAGCTTACTCCTATCTTGATTGAATTTTTCTCATTTGGCCTCCAACCATAACGTGCGAAGATCTTAAACATATTTCGCTTAAAAGCGCTAGGGACTAAAGTCAGCTTAGGATCACCCATATATCCTGATGACATTATGGATGTCATTGTATAGAATCTGTCTCCATTACTAATCGCTAATCGCTGAGCGATCATCCCTCCCATCGATGCACCTACTAGATGAACCTTCTCAAGATTGAGGTGATCCAGTATCGCTATGCAATCTCCTGCCATATCCTCCAGCGAATAGGCAGTCTCTGGGCTCCAATCTTTAATCCAATCAGACATACCAATTCCACGATTATCAAACCTCAATACATCATATCCAGCTTTAAGTAAATCATCAATAAAGTCATCTGGCCAAGCAAAAATATTAGAGCTATGACCCATTACCAATAAAATAGTGCCTCTCTTATCACCAAAGCCACGGATTAAGTTATACCAGATTTTCACACCTGCAGAGTCAGCATATCCGCTATCACCATACACCTGCTCTATGGTCTCATCCTTTAATACTTTATCGATGATAGCATCAGAATCCTTAGGAAGTTTAGGGCTAGATTTAAGGAATAAATAAATCCCAAGGATTAAAAGAATCAACAATGAGGAACTTGTAACCATAACCTTATATTTGACTGATTGAAAATACCATTCTTAAATTAACTTAATGGATATGAAATTTTTTTTAAGCCTTTTAATTATCTGCCCTTTAATTGTATTGAGTTGTAAAAACAATTCAACTGATAATGTAACAGGAACTACGGAAACCTCTGTCATCCAAAACATAAGTGTAAAAGATATTCCAGCCATCCACAATAAAAATATTGATATTAAATTTTTAGATGTTCGCACCCCAGAAGAGACTGCAGAAGGAATAATAAGCGGAGCGCTTAAAATAGATTTTAGAGGTGATAATTTCAAAGATGAAATTGACAAATTGGATAGATCTCAAAGCTATATCGTCTATTGCAAATCTGGTGGCAGAAGTTCTAAAACTGCAGACTTAATGAAACAAATGGGCTTTAAAAGCATTTATAATCTGGAAGGCGGTTATACTTCATTTGCGGCTGTCGAATAACTTATGGGAGATTACATACAGACTTTTTTTAATGGCTTCGGATATGCTAATTACCTGTGGAGTGAGATCACTAATCCATCCATTCACAATTACTTCTATTGGCTAATTTTCATTTCTCTTTTCTTTATGGGCTTAGAATGGTTAAAGCCATGGCGAGAAAACCAAGCTCGATTTCGAAAAGACTTTTGGCTTGATGCATTTTATATGTTTTTCAACTTCTTCCTTTTCTCATTGATCATTTATAATGCTGCATCCGATCTGTTTGTCAAGCTGTTTAATGATATCATAATTGCTGTAACTAGTTTTGATCTTCAGGCTTCTAACCCTATGAGGTCTTGGCCTATGTGGGCTATTCTTCTATTTGGTTTTTTGGTACGTGATTTTGTCCAGTGGTGGACACATAGACTACTGCATAAGTCGGATTTCCTTTGGGAATTTCATAAAGTACATCATAGCGTAGAAGAAATGGGCTTCGCAGCCCACCTGAGATACCATTGGATGGAGACGATTGTATATCGTACAATCGAGTATATTCCGTTAGCACTGCTAGGCATAGGGCTTTATGATTTTTTTATTATCCATATTTTCACTCTAGCAGTTGGACATTATAACCATTCTAATATTTCTATTTCAGGAATAGTGACTGGAGGGATTCTTGGTCTTGGTATTGGTGTCATCATAGCCTTTGGATTTTTTGATGTCAATCTATTTACTTCACCTGTTGTTTCTACTCAGATGATAATAGTGGCATCTTGTATAGTGGCAGGTAGTCTGATCATAGGACCTTTTATGAAAAAATTATTTAATCATCCAGAAATGCATATTTGGCATCACTCGTATAATCTCCCTGAAGAACGTCGCATGGGTATTAATTTTGGTCTTACCCTAGCGATTTGGGATTTCATATTTGGGACTGCATATATGCCTACTGATGGGAGAGATATTAGGTTAGGATTCCCAGGCGTTGAGACTTTCCCTGACTCATTTAAAAATCAAGTTACTCACGGGTTTAAGAAGAGCAAGTAGATTGAACTTAAAGCTAAATAATCAGTTTATTAATTGATGAAAATTTATAAACTAGAGCGCCGACAATTTGTTCCAATCACTATTGATCAAGCATGGAATTTTTTCTCCTCTCCTAAGAATCTTAAAAAGATAACTCCAGATTACCTAGGTTTTGAAATAACTTCTGAAGAACAAGATGAAATGTATGCTGGAATGATTATAACTTACATAGTGAAACCATTACTGGGCATTCCTCTTCGATGGATGACGGAGATCAAGCATGTACAAGAGCCTAACTTTTTTGTAGATGAGCAGCGAGTAGGACCATACAAAATATGGCATCATGAGCATCATTTTAAAGAAGTTGATGGAGGAGTCGACATGAAAGATATCATTCACTATGCCATGCCGCTTGGCATACTTGGCAGGATTGCGCATTCGATACAGGTCAAAAAGCAGCTTAACCAGATTTTTGATTATCGTATTACAGCAATCAATAAAGAATTTGGTTTAAATATTAAGGCTTAAGTACATTTGTGCTCAATGCTAGATACTAAACGCAAACTACT
>CALFUQ010000104.1 GCA_937929885.1 uncultured Saprospiraceae bacterium | reverse complement strand
ATAGGAAGGGCTCTTGCACAAAATTTTTCTACTCAGAATGCAAAACTTGCACTAAACGATATAGATCAAAATAATCTTGATGAAACTTTAAAACTTTGCAAACAAAATAATTCGGAAATTTTAGCACACGCTTTCGATGTGTCTTCTAAAGATGAGTGGAAAGTTTTTAGAGATAAGGTTATAGATCAATATGGACATGTAGATATAGTAATCAATAATGCTGGAGTAGCATTAGGTAACTACACCATCGATGAAGTAAGCTTAGAGGATTTTGAATGGTTAATGGGTATTAACTTTTGGGGAATGGTATATGGTACTAAGATCTTCTTGGAAGACCTTAAGGCTAGGTCTAATTCTGCAATCGTTAATATATCAAGCGTCTTTGGACTTGCGGGTGTGTCGCGCAATGGCCCTTACTGCGCATCTAAATTTGGAATAAGGGGATTTACAGAAACATTACGTATGGAGGCGTTCCTTGATTATCCTCAATTGCAAGTACATACAGTCCATCCAGGAGGTATCAAAACTAATATTGCTAGGAGTGCGGACTGGAATCCTAAATATACTGCAGAGGAGAAAAAGGAACAGCTAGAAGAAACAGAAGCAGCATTTGTGACTACTCCAGAAGATGCCGCAAAAACTATCATTAAGGGAATTCAAAATAATCGGTCTAAAATCTTGATCGGAAAGGATGCTTGGGTATTTGATAAGATTATCAGATTTTTCCCAGAGCGATATACCAAGATAGTTGCTAAGAAAATTGATAATCGAGAAGGACTATTTTGAAAGTTGCAATAAAATTATTTGGTGTCATTTTTCTTTCTGCTCTTCTTGGGGGAGGATATGCATTAATGCAATTAAAATCTCTCAAGTCTAATTCAGACATCATGGTAAGGAATGGGTGCTGGAGAGTAAATCCTAAAATGGATCTTAAACAAAATGATTGGCAACGCGCGCAAATAGCTATCATAGGCCTTTTTGCACTTAGAGAAAGTGAAGTGCTTTATTTCATTGCATCAGAGGATAGTGATGGAGAAAAACTATCGTCTAAGTATGATTATGAGTTAGTTGGTACTGAACCAAATTCTAGATATTGGAGCTATACAATGTATGGTGAAGATTATTTTCTAATTCCTAACGAGGATAAAGTATACAGTTTCAATTTGGACAACCTGTCGTACATATCAAGAGATACGTTAAATCCAGAATTGCCTCGCGGCGCGTCTAAAGCTTATAGCATATTGGTTTCTTCTGATAAACAAGGAGATAATTGGCTACCTTCTGGTGAGGAGGATCAGTTTCACATTTTGTTGCGCATGTATAATCCTGCTCCAGAGGTTTATAATAATTTAGAAGGAGTAGTACTACCAACAATTAGAAAAGTAAATCGATAATATGAATTTTTTGAAGTACATATTATCTATCCTAATCTTGAGCTTTATCTTTTATAAGATTACCATCAAGTATACACCAAATGTTATCTATGGTAAAGTGAAATCAAAGATGATGACACAAGCAGGCATACAAGAAAATCAAACTAGACTATTGCCGTTTCCTGAGGAAGATGATAGGGCAGTGGTTATGCCGAACCCTGATTTTGCATACGTAAGTATGTTTTATGATATTGAGCAAGGTCCACTGCACATTACAGGTGAGATGCCAGACTCGACCTATTGGTCAGTAGCTTTGTATGAACCAAACACCAGTAATCACTATGTAAAAAACGACCTTCAGTTTAGAAGTTCAGAATTAAATCTTGTAATAGGATCAGAAATCCAAAAAACTACTTCTATAGATGGGGCAGAGTTAATCAATAGCCCCACGAATGAAGGATTTTTACTTTTTAGAATATTAGGAACTAAGCGAACACAAAAAGAAAGAGAGAAAATCATCGAGCTGATGAAAACTGTAAAGGCTGTACAAATGATTTAAACTTAGAATACTCATTGTCCTCTTACAGAGGAGTAGAAAAGAGAAGAGCAAGCCTAAAACGGTTCGAACCAAATAGGCGAAGACCAAGCACGCTCTTGTATAGTAGCTGGCAAATCCTCAGGAACATCAATCCCCAAATCCTTAGCGTCGTAAGTGCTCCATCTAGGAGTAGGCACCTGTAATACTCTAACAAAGTATAAACTGTTAACTGTAGGATCATAATCCTCATCTGACCATACACCTTGTAAAGTTACATTGCCCACATCATTGGTAAAGCTTGCGTCAGCAATATCAACAGTATTTTTAACAGCAGGTAAATTGCCATCAGCGTCCAACGCTCTTTCATCCGACCAAGCAACGTTAATAATTTTCTCGTGCTGCTGTCCAGACTTATCGACCCATTGTTTGATGATTTGTATTCTATCTAAGTTTCCATCGTCTGGATCTTTCGTAGCCCATACTAGAAAACGAGGGGTACCTTTTACTCCCTTCATGGTTCTTCCCATTGGTTGTGCAGCCATATAAACTTTATTCACCCAGTCGTCTTTAGAGAATATATCTTCAGATAAGTTTTTACCAGTAAAAAATCTTACTTGAATTCTAGGTCCTGAGGTTGCAAAAGTCTCTTTAGAAACTAGCGCATCAAAAATTGCTTCACGATTATTCTCTGATGCCCAGACACCTGCAAGTCCACCAGAACCCATATGCTTACTTTTTAAAAACTGCTGATCAGTACCCAGGCGCACCGCTGCAGTATTGTCTCTGTTGCCAAATTTTCCAAAGTGATTTGACTCTTTAAATCCAGCTGCAGAGTTATGCCCATCAGAACTCCCTATGACTCCAAACTTAAATGGATTATTACCAATTTTCTCTCGCAGGCTTAGACCGTTTACATAAGCTTCTCGGACATAGCTGTTTTTAGGACTGCCATTTACTATTTCACCAGTGGTAAATAAATATTCAAAGTTTTCGAAAGCAGCAAATTCATCGTTAGTGTTGATCGCTGGTGTAGACATTGACTGACCTTTTAATTGTACTACTTCGTTGATAGGCTCGTTTCTCATTCTCGTTTTTGCATAGTCACTATCTAAATCGCCTCCTTCATATTTTGTTAGCGCATACATAAGCCCATTACTCATATTAGCATTGTGGGGGATTGCTATCAAGTCAATACCACTTGCTCGTTCTTTATCCATCCATCTCCAAAGATCTTCAGGGTTTTGAGAATCCAAAGAAGAAAAAGGTACATCTGAAACATTTGAGTTTTTATAAATCACATTCCTGTGAAGATTTGATGCGTAAGGAATTGGAGCATCAGGAGTGCTTGGAGAAGAGGTCCATTCGTATGCTGGGAAGGTAGTAAACTTACCAGGTTCATAATGTTCATTTGCTGCTTCTACTTCTTTTTCCCAGATGCTTTTGAGGAGGGCTGGTTCAGTTAATTGTTCTATCGGTTCATTTCTTGACAAGGATTGCCCTATGACTCCAAATGCTCTCAGTGAAGTTCCTTTGTCCAGACTTCTAATATTTTCTGCAAGTGGAAATTTATAAAGTTTGTTTTCTGGATCCTGCATCTGCATCATAATACCCATATACTCTGAGTGGTCTGATACAGCTAAAAAATCTAGTGGTTTATTGATTTGTACTTTAGTACCGCCATAATGATCTATGGCCTCACCTTTAGCATATCTATAGGCATCATCAGGGGTAGTCCTAACATTATATATAAATGCATCAAATGACCAGCTGGTATGAATGTGCAAGTCTCCGAAGTAAGCATTTTTACTCCCACCATTAAGTGAAATATTTGTTGAGGGACTAGCTACTTTGATAATTTGACCATCAGCATTTTTATTAGGTGACTTTTTATCCTGGCCACAAGCAAAAAATAAAGCCAAGGAAGTCATCCATAGTATGCTCTTAGATATTGACATAATGTACTTTTGAAATCTCAATGAAGTATCAATATATAATCTCTTGTACACTTATAAGCAGATGATATCAGTTAATTAATGGTGAAGAAGCAAAAATCAGGGCCTATAGGAGTTTTTGATTCTGGATACGGAGGCCTAACAGTTTATAAAGAGTTAAAGTCCAAATTGCCTAATCATGACTTTCTGTATTTGGGTGATAACGCAAGAGTGCCATATGGTTCTAGATCTTTCGATACGGTTTATAAGTATACTTTAGAATGCGTTAATCAGCTCTTTGATAGAGGGTGTAATCTGGTAGTGCTCGCTTGCAATACCGCTTCTGCAAAAGCACTTAGAAATATCCAACAATTAGATTTACCTAAAATAAAATCTCACAAGAGAGTGCTTGGAGTTATACGTCCCACTACAGAGACGATAGGTCAGTTGACTAAGACTAAGCATGTAGGATTATTTGCTACTACTGGTACGGTTAGATCAGAATCTTATAAGATTGAGATTGATAAATTTTTCCCGAAGGTAAAGTTGTATCAAGAAGCTTGTCCAATGTGGGTGCCTCTTATCGAGAATAATGAACACCTTTCAGTTGGAGCAAATTATTTTATTAGAAAGCATGTTGATAATCTGCTTAGCAAATCAAAAAAGATAGATGCTATAATTCTTGCCTGTACACACTATCCATTACTAGAAAAAAAATTGAGACGCTTTATTCCTAAAGAAATCAGGCTAATATCTCAAGGGGAGATAGTGTCTAATAGTTTAGTTGATTATTTAGATCGACATCCTGAGATGGATCTGCTAATTACTAAGAAAGGAAAACAAAGCTTCTTAACCACGGAATCTACTAAAGACTTTAATCAGAAATCAGTTTTGTTCCTCGGTGAAAAAATTAAGTCTGACTTGCTAAAGCTTTGATACCCTTTAATGCGGGGATAGCTAAAATTGCACTTAAAATGAGTGCTATTATACTTATCCAAAGCGCATTATCAAAAGCACTATTACCGAGACTCAAAGCAGCAATAGCAGGACCTGCAGAACGGCCTCCCATATTAACTATCGTTCCCAGAGAAACCACTCTTCCTGATAAGTCGAATTGTGCTTGCATCTGCTGATAAAATGGAATTACAAATGACCAAGCAATACCAACAATACAATTAGCCAGTAGAAAGAATATTTTGAAATCTGCAAAAAACATAAATGCAGCACCTATGCCCATAGTTGTGATTCCAACACTCAGTGGTTTTAAGATTCCCCATTCTTTCTTCACTTTCATCACGAGTAATCCACCTATTAAAGCGAACACAACACTAATCCCAAGTGCAATCCCGATAAAGGAAATGGTAAGTCCAGCTTCAAGTCCTATCCTCTCACAATAAGCCCACATAGTACCACCTCCCATTTGCAATAGAAAGTAGGATAGTAGTCCATAAAGGACATTTTTATTGCTAAGCAAAAAATTAAGGGATAAGAATTCTCTCTTCTTCGCATTGGGTGCTACTCTATCAAGCACTGGTGTAAAAGCTAGGCATATTGAACTCATGATGACCAAAGTTATAAAGCCAGCTTTGACACCAAATCGTCCTAAAAGGAATGGCATAGAAATCAATATAAGACCGCCAAAAAAACAATAAACGACTATGTATGTAGCAAATGCTTTTGTCGAATCCTTTAATCCTGAGAAGGCTGCAAGGGCACCAGCATATACGATTCCTCCTCCAATACCACTTAAAAATCTCACCAAAAGAATTGGGACCTCAGAGATGCAATAAATAGAAACTAGATCGAAAATAATAAGTATAAGTAAGCCAGTTTTAACAATTTTAAATAAAGAGGTACGACCAATCCTGATGGTTGTAATAAAGCCACCAACTGCTGCACCAAAAATATTTACAGACGAAATCCAACCAACCATCGATCTATTAAATTCGTAGCTATCGACTATGCTGCCAATTAAGATAGGCAGGATAATAGCAAACGCTAGGCCAGTGGTGCCAATGAAGCTGATCTGATAAATATCCCGATTTAGTGTTTTGATTTTAGTTACCTAGTTAGAATTGCAAAGTAGTGTTTGAAAGTAAAAATCAATCAAATAATCCATTAAAAGATAGAAAATACCTTAGGGTGCTGAATACATAGAATTAACTAAACATTAATTAGATTATAATTTCCCTTTTAATGTCTTGTTTTGTTGGGTTATATAATAATTTTCATATATGTAATAGTTTGCGTAGGTATCTAAGAGCTGATTGGGAGTTTAATTAAGTCTACATTGTTGCTGAGCTAACAAAGGAATATTCCTTAAGGTAGATAGTTCGTTAAATGACACAAATGAAAATTAAGTTTTCAATTTTATTAGGCCTTATGATTTTGGTAGGAAGCATCTCTGCACAAGTGCTTGTTGATAATCAAGATGATAAAATGCCATTGTATACAGAACTCTCCCAGGAAATCCTAAGTCCTTACAATAAGCTATTCACAAAATCAGAATTCAGTGTAGAAGGTATGAAGGAATTTAGATCATTTCTAAAACCTTATGCAGATAAAGGAGATCCTATTGGTATGTTTATGTATGCAAAAGCGCATGATTTATATCCTTTTAAAAAAGGAAGTAAAGCAGATGCAAAAATCGCTTTAGAGTATTTTGAAAAAGCATCCGATGCTGGACTCGCTGATGCATCATATATCCTTTATGGACATTATAGACATGGCTATATGACATTGCCAAAGGATTCGTATAAATCATTAGAGTATATGAAAAAAGCAATGGAACAGAGCAACAATTCTACCAAAGCAGCACTAATGACAGGACTTGCTAAGCTGCATCATTCATATGAAGGTGAAGTAGGGTTAAATAAAGATTTTCCTGCTGTAGAATATAATACAGAATTAGCAAAATACTATTTAACTGAAGCGATAAAGCTTAATCCTAACAACAATGCAGCACAAGAACATTTAGCAAGCCTGAATGAAAAGTAACGTAGCATTCAAAAAATAAATATGAGAGGAGATAATTTTATCTCCTCTTTTTTTATGCCTTCTTTCAAGCACTTTGTTATAACTGGATTATTTTTGAAGGCAGATTAAAATCTATATCAATGAACATCGTAGTCTTAGATGGAGGAGTTGTAAATCCTGGAGACTTAACTTGGGAACCCATTTCAAGACATGGTGAATTAAAAGTATTTAAACATACAACTGATCAAGAACTAATCAGTAGATCAAGTGATGCAGAAATTTTGCTTACTAATAAAAGAGTCATAAGTAAAGATGTTTTGCAAGCATTGCCTAAGCTTAGATTAATATGCTTACTGGCAACAGGTTATAATAATGTAGATGTCAAAGCAGCAAAGGATTTAGGAATTACAGTATGCAATGCTGTTGGTTATGGATCTACCGCTGTGGCACAACATGTATTTGCATTAATATTAGCAGCAACTAATTTTGTGAGTGAGCATTCCGCAGAAGTGAATGAAGGTCAGTGGACTAAGCAAAATGTATGGAGCTATTCTACCAGCCCATTGATAGAGTTAGCGGGCAAGACAATTGGCATTTATGGTTTTGGGAAGATAGGTAATAAGGTTGCAGATATTGCAATGAGTTTTGGGATGAAAGTATTATCAACACACAAGCACCCAACAAGAGATGCAAGACAAGGAGTTAGGTTCGTAGATATCCAATCACTTTGTGCAGAAAGTGATTTTATAACTTTGCACGCACCATTGACAGGTTCTAACGAGGGTATAATTAATAAAGAGTTGCTATCGCTCATGAAGCCTTCAGCTTTTTTGGTAAATACGGGAAGGGGTGGATTGATCAATGAGCTTGACTTAAAATATGCTCTAGAAAATGAGGTAATCAGAGGAGCGGGTATAGATGTTTTATCTGCTGAGCCACCTCCAAGTACTCATCCATTGATAGGGGTTAAAAACTGTATTATCACACCTCATAATGCGTGGGCAGCAAAGAATGCTAGACAACGCCTGTTAGAAATAGTTGGAAACAACATAGAGTCATTTTTAAATGGTAAACCAATAAACATTGTTACGTAAATTTATGATCTGGATATTTTATCTCTTTTTGGGCATTACAATTTTAACCGTTGTTTTTGGCTTTATTTTATCAGGTCCAGGATATGATGGACCTAAGTCTGAGCACTTTGATGGCAAGCGATTTGTTAACCCCAATGGTCTGCAAGCTCAAAACCTAATAGGGGTGATGAAGTATGGTCTATTTAGAAAGCCTGAGAAGTGGGTAAAGAATTATGAAACAGATGTTAGGTCTGAATCTATACCACCTGTGCAAGAAAGCCAAGTGCAAATAAGTTTTGTAAATCACAGTACTTTTCTTATCCAAGTGGCAGGGTTAAATATCCTAACTGATCCAGTTTGGTCTAAGCGTTGTAGTCCTTTCCAGTGGGTAGGTCCTGAGCGTATGAGACCACCAGGTATTTCGATGGATCAATTACCTCCGATAGATCTGGTATTATTAAGTCATAATCACTATGATCATCTTGATGTTAATACAGTCAAGGAAGTCAAGCAAAGGTTTAATCCACAGTTTATAGTTCCGCTAGGTGTAGGAGCGTATTTTAATAAATTAGGAATTGATGACGTGGAAGAAATTGATTGGCACCAAAAAATTAATAAATCGAATATTGTTATCAAGGGAGTTCCTGGGAGTCACTTTACAAGCAGAGGATTATTTGATAGAGACAAAACACTCTGGTGTGGATACCTGCTAGAGATAGATGGTTATAAGATTTACTTTGCTGGAGATACGGGTTATGGAGATAATTTTAAAGCAATGGGTGAGCAGGAAGGAGTAATTGATTTAGCCCTAATTCCGATAGGTGCATATAAGCCAGAATGGTTTATGTCTCCAATTCATATTTCTCCAGATCAAGCAGTGCAGGTTCACAATGATGTTAATGCTAAACAATCGATAGCTATGCATTTTGGTACTTTCCCGCTAGCTGATGATGGTATGGATACACCTGCTAAAGACTTATTAATAGCATTAGATAAGTATGGAGTGAATAAAGAGAAATTTATAATTCCTGATGAGGGTAAGAGTTATGTTTTTGATATGGTTGCTGAGTAAAGTATAGAAGAATAATTCGTTGAATTCCTTTCTAGTTAGCTGATGCAGAAAGCAACAATTCACTTGGCATTAAATATTGATTTTTGAGAAAGATTTCCCATGTATCCGTAGAATGTTGTGATGATATTCGTCTACTGTTTTTTTATGAAAGAAAGGATATAAGTATTTATCTCTAAAAGCAGAATTGCTTTTATAATGAGTAAGGTGAGTCACTTTTGTTTTATCTCGATTTATACTTTCTAAGATTATTTTTTGCCCACCTTTTGATTTGCCATGCTCTAAGTAACAAAGTGTAATTTCTTTTTTATCAGGATTAATATTTTTTACATATTGGCCTACAGGGAGATTGTAAATTCCACCATAAAATTTCAAGTTTACCAAATAAATTTGCCCCTCCTCCATTCGACTAAAGTCATCATCTTTATAAAGGACCTTATTCTCTTTCAAGGAGTACATGATTCCGAAAGAAACCATATTTCCATTCCAAACTTGTCTAGGGTGGGCTGTTAAATAGGTATTCCAAACTTTATCTACAGGATAGTCAAACAAGTATTCTAGTAAATGAGGGGTATAATTTTCTAATTTAGAATCATCAACACAAGTAGTTTTTATTCTTGATAGATCTGCAACCTCTTTTATTTTAAATTTTTTTAACCAAGCTGCAATACTGGGTTGAGATATTTTATCTAGTTCAATGTGCATGGAAACTAAATTAAGTTTTGAAATGCCAACTTAAGAAAATCTGAAGACTAAAAATTAAATTCTCTTACAAAGGTGAATATCCATTTCCTAGCCCAAACTCAACATAAATTTCACTAGAATCAGCTTTAAATTTTGAACCAATCTTTCTTTCATATTTTATAAAAGCTTGATATAAAGCTCCCGAAGTCTTTATGTTTTAGCTAACTGAATAGCTGTTCTCCACCTGCTATTTTTCATCACGGCGCGAATATAGGTAATAGTTATATGGCTAGTCTTTAGAATTTGTATATCTTAAACCATCACAAAAACTATTCTATTAGTGCGGTAAGGAATGCGAGATTTAAAAACCAACTATTTCGAGGATTTACAACTATTTGACAATCGTGTCCAAGTTTTTTGGGCAACAGTTTTGTTGTTAGGACTTTTTGCTTTGCCATTCATGGTGAAGAGTTACTACTTAACCATAGTTAACCTTATGGCCGTGAATGTCATCGTCGCATTGGGGTTAAATTTACTAGTAGGGAATACTGGTCAGATCTCACTTGGCCATGCAGGGTTTGTAGCACTCGGCGCATATACAACTGTGTTTTTGTTAAAGATGGGAGTGCCTATTCTTATCGCAATGGCCATGTCAGGGGTAGTAGCTGGTTTGTTCGGTGTGCTTCTCGGGATTCCATCTTTAAAGCTAGAGGGTCCATATCTTGCTATTGCGACTTTAGCATTTGGATTAGCGGTAACTATCATCTTAGGAAGAGTAGATGCATTAGGCGGTAGGATGGGTATATCAGTGCCGAAGATCAACTTGCAATGGACAGGATTAAAGTATGATACTTCACTTTACTACTTCATAATAATCATTACAATTATTGCAGTCATCATCACTCGTAATATTTTGAAGAGTAGGATAGGGCGTGCATTCCAATCAATAAGAGATAGTGATATCGCCGCAAGTGCAATCGGAGTAAATCTTACAAAGTATAAGTTATATAGTTTCGCGATTAGCGCTGCATTTGCAGGAGTGGCTGGATCGCTTTGGGCGCTATATCTAGGGTTTATAAACCCTACACTATTCACCTTTATATTATCTATTACATTTTTAGCTGTGGTTGTGTTAGGCGGTTTAGGATTTGTTGCTGGATCGGTGATGGGGGCAGTAGTGATGACATTTTTAAATCTGCAATTAGAGAATGTGGTTGATATTCCAATACTAGGAAGTATAGTTATGAAATTCTCAGAAATGTTTATGATGCCTGACGGTGTATCTAATGTGTCTTGGGTATTTACAGGATTGATCTTGATCCTTGTTGTGATCTTCGAACCACTAGGACTTTACGGTATTTGGCTAAGAGTAAAAATTTATTGGAAGCGATGGCCATTTTAAAAACAAAAAATAAATGATTGTACAGCTGCTCATAAGTAGTTTGGTGATTGGTAGTATCTACGCCTTGTTAGCCCTGGCTATGAGTATTACTTATAAGGCATCAGAAGTGCCTAATTTTGCGCAAGGGGAGATGGCTATGGTATCTACATTTATCACTTTTGTTTTGTTGAGTACGTATAATTTTCCATTCTATGCGGCGATATTAGGTTCTATTATCTTTGCTTTTATATTGGGTGTTTTGTTAGAATTCGTTTTTCTACGAAGAGCAAAGAATCCTAATCCTCTCAGTTATATTATAATTACAATTGGATTTCAACTGATGTTGTATGGGCTAGCCGCATGGAAGTGGGGTAGCGAACAGCAGCAGATAAATCTTCCGTTTTCAGAATCAAAAGTTATCTATCAAAATGATGCATTTGCTGTCACAGAGCTGAATCTCGCAACCATAGTCATAGCGCTCATAGTTTTGTTTATTGTTTATCTCCTTATTCAAAAAACCAAACTAGGACTAGCAATGAAAGCATGTCAGCAAAATGTGAATGCCGCTAAGATGAATGGTATCTCAGCAAACTTTATAATGCTAGTTAGTTTTGGAATCAGTTCTGTGGTAGGTGCTATCGCAGGGATATTGATTGCACCGATTATTACACTTGACCCATCTATGATGTGGGATCCATTGCTCAAAGGTTTTGCAGCTGCAGTGCTGGGTGGAATGAAGAGCTTATGGGGTGTTGTCTTAGGAGGTTTTTTATTAGGAATAATAGAGAACTTTTTTGGGTTTTATATCTCCATAGAGTTTAAGTCGGTTGTCGCATTTTTGATTATTGTTATTGTACTATACTTCAGGCCGTCGGGTATTTTTGATAAACATTACGTAAGGAAAGTGTAGCTATGGGATATTTTGAAGTACAAGGATTATGCAAATCTTTCGGTGGTCTCAAGGCTGTTGATAACCTAACTTTCTCTGTGGAGGAGAAAGAGATCTTTGCTATTATAGGACCCAATGGCGCAGGAAAATCTACCTTGTTTAATTGTATCAATGGGTTGTACAAACCAGAACGAGGCTCGATAAAATTTAGAGGTAAAGAATTGATAGGTATGAGGTCAGATCAAATTGCTAACTATGGAATTGCAAGGACCTTTCAGAATATAGAATTATTCTCTCACATGACTACCCTAGATAACATCATGCTTGGCAGGCATAAAGCGATGAAGTCATCAGTATTCTCAGTGATGGGACTATCATTTAAAAAGTCGAAGGCAGCAAAGGAAGAACTGGTACACAGAAGAAAAGTAGAAGAGATTATTGACTTCTTAGAGTTAGAATCTTATCGGATGCAGTATGTAGCTAACCTTCCTTACGGTAAGCAAAAGTTAGTAGAGTTAGGTAGGGCATTAGCTTTAGAACCTGATATCCTTTTACTAGACGAACCTGCAGCAGGATTAACTCAAGAGGAAAAAGATGAAATGATTTTTTGGATACGAGATATTAGAAAACTATTGGGTATCACGGTCATCTTTATAGAACATAATATGCAGATGGTCAAAAAGATATCAGATAGAATCTTAGCAATAAATTTTGGAAAGAAACTTACGGAAGGATTACCAGCCGAAGTACTAGATCATCCAGAAGTTATAAGAGCTTATTTAGGGGAAGTAGTAGATTAATGACAAAGAAAAACATACTTGCAGTTAACAATGTAGAGACCTATTATGATAAGGTAAGGGCATTACATGGAGTTTCTTTCGAAATGGAAGAAGGCAAGATCACTACAATACTAGGAAATAACGGAGCAGGTAAAACCACGATGCTTAATACTGTGATGGGGTTGTTGGATGATCAACCTGATAAAGGCACAATTACTTTTCAAGGACAAGCAATACACGGATTAGATACAGAAAAAATAGTCTCGAAGGGAATTGGATACGTGCCCGAAGGAAGGGAAGTTTTCGACGAGTTGACGGTAAAGGAAAACCTTTTAGTAGGAGCATATCTTAGAAAAGATCGAGCTGGAATTAAAAGCGATATCGACAAGATGTTTGATTACTTTCCAGTACTAAAAGAACGAGAAAATCAACAAGCAGGAACACTCTCAGGTGGAGAGCAGCAGATGCTAGCCGTATCAAGAGCACTCATGAATAAACCAAAGCTAATCTGCATGGATGAACCGTCTTTAGGTTTATCACCTGCACTAGTGAAAATGATTTTTGAGATAATCCCAGTGATAAGAGATCAAGGGGTATCAATCCTATTAGTAGAGCAAAATGCTAATATGGCGCTGAAGGTTGCAGACTATGGCTACATTATGGAGAATGGTAGATTTGTAACATCAGGCACAGCAGACGAATTAAAGAATGATGAAGATGTGAAGGAGTTTTATTTAGGAATTAAAATGGAAGAGTCGGTGAAAGGCGAGCAACGATATAAGAGAAAGAGGAGATGGGGTTGATTATTTTATTTAAAAACACATAAATTAAATGAGAGCTTTCTTTTCTCTTTTAAGAGGAGAGATGTCACAAAGTGACAAAGAGGAGTAAAAATATGAACCAAGAAATAAACATCGTACCAAAGCTATTCAAAGCCAACTGTCAAAAGTTTGGTAGCAAGATCGCTATGCGTCATAAGAACTATGGCCTGTGGGATGAGATTACTTGGAATGATTATTATACGAATGCACATGAGCTGGCTTCTGGTTTATTGGAATTAGGAGTGGGCAAGGGAGACTTTGTAGGTATCCTTGGAGAGAATTGTCCTGAGTGGTTATACATTGATATGGCTACTCAGATGTTAGGTGGAACCACAGTGGGAATCTATACCACCAATGCTTGGGAACAGGTCCAGTATGTAGTCGACCACGCGGGATGCAAAATTCTATTCGCGGAAAATGAAGAGCAAGTAGACAAGTGGCTGAGATTTAGAAATGAGTCGCCTCATCTCGTCAAAGTTATTTACTGGGATGATAAGGGCCTTAACGATATGGAAGATGCAGATTTGCTGCGCTATGATGATGTTGTTAAAAATGGATCAGATAATTTGAGCAAAAATTCTGCAGCAATAGAATCCCTAAGTGATCAAGTTGAAGAAGACGACACTGCAATTTTAGTTTATACATCTGGTACAACGGGAAGGCCAAAAGGAGCTATGCTCACGAATAGAAATCTGATATGGGCTGCTACTGCATTTGGGTCGATTGATGATGGGAATAATATGACTGGTGATGAAGAGATTATGTCCTTCCTGCCTTTGTGTCATATTTTCGAAAGGACCTTTAGTGTGTATCTACATATATACATGGGGTACACTATTAATTTTGTAGAGAGTATAGGTACTGTTGCACAGAACTTAAGAGAGATACATCCTACAGTAGGTTATGCAGTACCAAGAATCTGGGAAAAGTTTTACTCTCAGATTTATATCAAGATGCAGGATGCAGATTGGTTCAATAGGAAGGTGTATAAAATGGCACTTAATACTAGTCAAAAGTATCTAGATAAGAAGGATGCTGGCAAATCTCCTGGTCCGCTACTGTCATTAGGTAATTTAATTTTCCAAAGAGGTGTTTTTTATTATCTAAAGGAACGACTTGGAATGGAGAAAATGAGGTATGCGTTTAGCGGTGCGGCACCTATATCTCCTGAAATACTAAAATTTTATAGACAGATAGGATTAACCATGGTAGAAGGTTACGGGATGACAGAGACCTCTGCCTTAATTACTTTTAGCTCGCTGGGGAGTTTCAAATTTGGCACAGTAGGAAAAGCTTTTCCTGACAGTGAGGTGAAAATCGCAGAAGATGGAGAAATACTAGTAAAGCACGATGGAGTCTTCAAAGGCTACTATAAAAATCCAGATGCTACTGCCTCAACGATTATAAATGGATGGATGCACACTGGTGATATTGGAGAGATAGACGATGAAGGATTCTACAAGATCGTAGATCGTAAAAAGGACATTATCATAACTGCCGCAGGAAAAAATATCGCTCCGCAATACATAGAAAACAAACTTAAGTTTAGCCCATTTATCAATGATGCAATTGTCATAGGAGATAAGCGGAAATATCTGTCAGCGATCATAGTTCTCGATGAGGAGAACATTAATAAATTTGCACAGGATAACAAGGTGCAATATTCTACTTATGCAGATTTGGCGAGTAATACTGATATCAAAGCGCTGATTGACAAAGAAGTAAATGCTGTCAATAAAACACTGGCTCGTGTTCAAAATATTAGAAAGTATACAATCTTAAATAAACGACTCTATCAAGAAGATGGTGAGATGACCCCAACGATGAAAGTTAAGAGAAGCTATATAAATAATACATACGCTGATCTTATTGAGTCTATGTACTAATTAAAGAAGAAGTTATAAAGCAGCCACTCAAAAAATGGAAAAAGAAGTTTTGGAGTTATTTAAAGAACAGTACTGTAAATGTAAAAGGAACATACTATGCTTATGAAAATAAGCTTTGATGATCCCAAATACAGAATTAGTATTACTTTCTCTTATATTTAGAATGAAGTCATTTAGAATGGATTAACTCTCGATTTTGCATTTATGTAAAAGCTATTTTATAGCCTTCATAAGCACTTAACTTATTAATAAAGAATGATGAAAAAATTAACACTTCTCTCAATCCTATTAGTTTCAATCATATTTTGGTCTTGTGGTGGTGGATCTCAACCTGCTTCAACTGCAGAGTCTGCCGGTACTACTACGGGCATTACGGATACAGAAATTCTAGTTGGCTCATTTGGTCCATTAACAGGACCTGCTGCACTTTGGGGAAATATTATGAAGGGAATGGATGCTTACTTTAAAATGGTAAATGAAGAAGGAGGTATAAATGGTAGGATGATAAAGTTTGAAATGAAAGACGATGCATACGATCCGTCTAGAACTGTACCTGCTGTAAGAGAATTAGTACAAAAGGATGAGGTTTTTGCCTTTGTAGGTGGCATAGGGACAGCACCTTGCATGTCTGTAATGG
>CALFUQ010000103.1 GCA_937929885.1 uncultured Saprospiraceae bacterium | reverse complement strand
GGAGAGCAAGCAATTATGATAAGAGTTACAAGAGTGATTAATAATTTTGTTTTCATAAATATTGATTTAGATATCCATTCCTAAAGTAAAGAAATATAATTTCACCCTTTCTAATTAAATAAGACAATACCTCAGCAAATCATGCTCAAACCTCCCCAGTTTAGTAAAGAAGTAAAGCCCATCATAGAGTGGATGGATAACTACATGAAGAACATTGAAAGTTATCCAGTAAGATCGCAATCAAAACCAAGAGAGATTTTCGATAGTATACCAGATAAGATGCCTGAGCAATCAGAGAGTATGCAAAGTATTATCTCTGATCTTGACGAAAAGATTATTCCAGGAATTACTCATTGGCAGCATCCAAATTTTTATGCTTACTTTCCATGTAGTAGTTCCGTAGAATCGATTTTCGCAGAGATGGTCATGGCAACGATGGGTGTTCAAGGGATGCTTTGGGAGACTTCTCCAGCTGCTGCAGAGCTAGAAGAAAAAATGCTTGACTGGCTTAAGGTCGCTATGAACTTACCCAGCACATGGAAAGGGGTCATCCAAGATTCTGCTTCTTCTTCAACACTGGTAGCAATCTTGACAGCGCGTGAGGTAAAGACAAACTTCGAAGCAAACAAAAAAGGAGTGCCAAATAACCTGAGAATATATTGCTCAGATCAAGTACACTCTAGCATCGAAAAGGGAGCTAAAATAGCTGGCATAGGAAGTGATAATGTCGTTAAGATTAAGACGAACGATCAGATGGCAATTATACCTGCCGAATTAGAGAAAGCAATCAATGATGATTTAGCGCATGGTTACGTGCCGTGTTGTGTAGTCGGTGCATTCGGCACCACGGGTACGATGGGTATGGACCCCGTTAAGGCGGTGGGAGAGATTTGTAAAAAATTTGATATCTGGTATCATGTTGATGCAGCATATGCAGGTACAGCTTTGCTGTTGCCTGAGTATCATTGGATGGCAGAAGGGATGGAGCTAGCAGATAGCTATGTATTTAATCCTCATAAATGGATGTTCACTAATTTCGATTGCTCTTGCTACTATGTAAAAGATACTGAGGTGCTCAAGAAGACTTTCGAGATTATGCCTGAATATCTTAAAACTAACACTACAGAAGAAATCAATAATTATCGCGATTGGGGTATTCCACTTGGAAGAAGATTTAGATCTCTTAAACTATGGTTTGTAATGAGGAGTTATGGCCTGGAAGGAATGCAAGGTAAACTTAGAAACGATATAGCACTTAACACAGATTTCGTCAACAAACTTAAAGCTAGGAACGACTTTGAGATCATAGTCAAACCTATGTTTAACATTACCTGCTTTAGATATAAACCACAGGGTTTTGATAATATCGAAGAGTTAAATCAACTTAATAAAGCTATCAAAGATCACATCAATGATAGCGGCAAAGCATATATCACCCACACGATGATCGATGATAAGTATACCTTGAGGTTTTTGCCTTCTGCTACTTATATTGAGAAACGTCATGTTGATGACTTTTACGAGCTGCTGGTGACTACTATTTTGGTGGTTCATTAACTTATCCTTCACATTTAAATTTATCCTATATATAGGCTTAGTGATTATCTTTGCAGCCGCAATGAGAAAACTATACTTATCTATACTAGCGATTTTCTTCGTTAGCTTTTGCCATGCTCAGAAAACAGTGAATGCGTTAATCACGGAAGAAAAAATAGTAATTGATGGGGTGCTAGATGAAGAGATATGGTCGAAGCTATCTCCAGCAAAGGATTACCACCAGTATTTTCCGAATGATTCCCTAATGGCTACAGATGATACAGAGATGTATTTTACTTATGATGACGTCAATTTGTATATCGGGCTAAAGGTGTATGGAGCTGGTGACAAATGGTTGGTCAATTCGCTTAAGAGAGATTTTAGAGCAGGAGGAAATGATAATATCACCATTGTCATAGATACTTATAATGATGGCCTTAATGCCTTCTTTTTTGGTATAAATCCAGAAGGTGTTATCAGAGAAGGTACTATTACCAATGGTGGAAATGAGCGAAGAGATTTCGATGAGTCTTGGGATAACAAATGGGTAGGGGATGCAAAAAATTATGGAGACTACTATACAGCAGAATTGGAGATTCCCTTCAGTATATTGAGATACAATGATAATGTCGCATCATGGGGGTTAGGGTCATACAGATTTGATACACAAACAAATGAGAATCATACGTGGACGGATATACCACGTAATCAACCTTTATTTAATCTGGCATTTAATGGTAAGCTTATATTCGAAGAACCA
Organism: uncultured Saprospiraceae bacterium; assembly: GCA_937929885.1. Taxonomy (GTDB): domain Bacteria; phylum Bacteroidota; class Bacteroidia; order Chitinophagales; family Saprospiraceae; genus CALFUQ01. Next base: position 27,799 of record CALFUQ010000103.1, on the reverse strand, counting down.
TTGAGATCAAAAGGGAGGAGCGTATCACTGATACCATATGTGACAGCTGGAGTTAGCAAGGATTATGAGAGCGGAACAGCTGCTAATAGAAACTTTGATATTGGTGGAGATGCAAAAATTGGGATTACCTCTGGCCTAAACCTAGATCTAACTGTCAATCCCGATTTCTCTCAAGTAGAGGTAGACAGACAAGTAACCAATCTTGATAGGTTTGAAATCTTTTTCCCTGAGCGTCGACAGTTCTTTTTAGAGAATGCAGATTTATTCGGTGGCTTTGGATTCGGTTCTATCAATCCTTTCTTTTCACGTAGGATAGGGACAGCTACTAACGGTGATGGTGATCTTGTACAAAATAGAATACTTGCAGGTGCAAGACTCAGTGGTAAGCTCAATGATAAATTACGAGTAGGTTTGCTCAACATGCAGACTGCTAATGGAGATAACAGCGTCTTTGCTACTAACTACACAGTGGCTGCTGTACAGCGAAATATTCTTAAGCGATCTAATATCAGTTTTATAGGTATCAATAAGCAATTGACAGGAGACGATAGAGTAGGTATCGACGAACCAAAACACAATAGGGTAATAGGAGTAGATCTTAATATGGCTACAAATGATAACTCTGTTTTCGGAAAGACTTTTTTACACCGTTCATATTCTTCTGATGGAGAAGGATCACAAATCGCCCATGGGACAGAAGTAGAGTTTTCTAATAGGAACTACGGCATTCAGTGGAGTCATGAGTATGTGGGTGCAGGGTATGATGCAGAAGTAGGTTTTGTAAGGAGAACAGGATATTTTAATATTGATCCTGGAGTAAGTCGAACGATATATCCTAGTAAAGGTGCTTTCAACACAGTACAGTTTGGATTGTCTTCTGAGTATATATGGAATACCGATCGAGATAAAACTGATCAATCTTTTGAACTAAGTATTCGAGGTGACTTCAGGAATAGTGCAAGAGTTGGGATTAATTTTAATCAGGATTTCGTTTTGCTGACTGGAGATTTTGATCCTACTGGAACGAGTAGCACGCCCTTACTAGCTAACACCGACTATAAGTATTTTTACTTAGAAGCTTTTTATTCTAGTGATAGACGTAAAGATTTCTCATTCTTTATCAGACCATATGTTGGCGAATATTTTAATGGGTCAAGGATAGGTACAAGAGGTTCGATAACTTACCGATACCAACCTCGCGGTGCAGTAACAATTGATTTTAGTTACAATATATTTGACATGCCATACTTAGAGGATATAAAGAAGACTTTCTTGTTAGGCCCCAGAGTCGATTACACCTTTTCAAAGAAGATTTTCTTGACCACATTCATACAATATAATACACAGTCTGAGAAAACTAATATTAATGCAAGACTACAATACAGATTTGCTCCCGCATCAGATTTTTTCATAGTATTTACAGACAATTATTTTACTGGGTCTGATCCTTCTGATAGGTTTACTACTACTTTGCTTAACAGAGCCTTGGTAGCCAAGTTTACGTATTGGTTTAATGTATAAACTATCCTGCCTGCTTTAGGATTTATAAGATCAAGTGATTTTAAGATTGTAGTTAATTTAATATTATTCTACGCCTAATACCCTGCCGCCTGCCCATCTTTGCGGCTCTCAGAAGCACCATAATAAACCCCTTGCTCAGCATCATACATAATAGCTTGATAACCTCCATAACTACCCAAGCCAAAGCCAACTTTATGACCACGTACCATAAGTTGCCTGATGGTTTCATAATCAAAACCATCTTCCAGCTTAATCATGCCTTTGCCATCTGCAGGCTTACCCATAGGCGTCGATGATCCTGAGTGATCTATTCTGGGCGCATCACCAGCTTCTTGCAAGTTCATCCCGTAGTCGATCATATTCATCAAAATCTCACAATGGCCCATCGGCTGAAAATCTCCACCCATTACCCCAAATGCCATAAATGGCTTCCCGTCCTTAGTAACGAAGGCAGGTATGATTGTATGGAATGGTCTTTTACCTGGTTCATAAGTATTAGCCTGCCCTTCTACTAGAGAGAATAATTCACCACGATCCTGCAACATGAAACCCAAACCTGGAGCGACCATCCCGCTACCCATACCACGATAATTACTTTGAATGAAGGAAACCATATTACCATCTTTATCGGCGGTAGTTAAGTATATAGTTTCGCCTGCACTGATTTCTCCTGCTTCATATTTCCCAGCTTTTTCTGTAATCAGAGCTTGTCGTTCTTTGCCATATGCTTTAGAGATCAGATGATTTACAGGTACATCAGCAAAATGCATATCAGCATAATATTTTGCCCGATCTTCAAATGCTAACTTCTTTGCTTCGACGAAATAGTGGATGTGCTGATCGCTTCCAAAAGGAATATTTGAAAAGTCATATTGCTCTAAAATATTAAGCATCTGTAAGGCAGTGATGCCTTGGCCATTGGGAGGTAACTCCCACACATCATATCCTCTATAATTTGTAGATACTGGTTCTACCCATTCTGATTTATGTGTTGCAAAATCTTCATAGGATAAGAATCCTCCTTGGTCTTTTATAAAGCTGGAAATTGTCTTAGCTATATCTCCTTTGTAGTACGCATCGCGTCCTCCTTTAGCAATTTTGGTAAGCGTGTTTGCCAAGTATTTATTTTTAAAAATGTCTCCTTTCTTTGGGACTTTTCCATTACCATTGATTGTATAAGTATCTTTGACATTCGGAAAGTCTTTACTCAGGTAGAAAGGAACGGAGTTACCCCATAGAGCAGCGATATATTGAGTTAATGGAAAACCTTCGTTGGCATAATTGATAGCAGGCTCAAGTATTTCTTTCATAGGCAATTTGCCAAACTTACCGTGTAATTCAAACCATCCATCCACTGCTCCAGGTACGCTTACAGGCAGTGGTCCATGAGAAGGTATCTTTTTCATTCCATTATCTTTGAAGTAGTCTATCGATAATGACTTAGGCGATCGTCCACTTGCATTAAGCCCATATAGTTTTTGCGTTTTTGCATCCCAGACGATTGCGAATAAGTCACCACCCATTCCACATCCTGTTGGTTCCATAAGACCAAGAGCAGCATTGGCAGCTATGGCAGCATCGATTGCAGACCCACCTTTTTTTAAGATGTCTAATCCTATTTGTGTAGCAAGTGGTTGTGATGTTGCTACCATGCCGTTCTTAGCGATTACTTCTGCACGTGTCGCAAAGTTTTTACCAGTCAGGCGATCTTGGGAAAATGCAGAGGTTGCAATCAAGATTATGAGTAAAGAGAAAAATATATTTTTCATGATTTGTAATGTTGTAGGTATGCGATTTTTATTTTCTATAATCCAATGGTGGCTCTCTATCTCCGAGCAAGGACTTATAAACAAAATCTGCTCCGCGCGATTTATTTAATTCTTCTTTAGCAGTTACCATCACTGATGGGTCTCTAAATAAATCGATCGCCGTAGTAGCAATAGTTTTAGCTGCCACCATCATACCTTTCTTGCCTATGGTCGTTCCGCCAGCTGCAACCGCTTGCCAGCTATGCGCAGAAGTACCTGGTACCCAAGTAGCTGCTCTCATGCCTGCAGTAGGTACCGCCCAGCTTACATCCCCAACATCAGTTGACCCACCGCGACCTTTTCTTATAACTTGGAATGGTGCAATCTTCTCACTTAAGCCTATCTCTACATTGTCGCCATACTCAAATGTAGAAACGATTTTTTCCGCATAGGCTTTTTCTTCAGCAGTATATTTGACACCACCTATCTCGCTTAGATTCTTATGCATGATTTTAGCTAAAGTCTCATTCGGTAATACATTGTATATACCATGAATCACTTCATAGTCCATCGTTGTGCCAGTACCTTTCGCAGCACCTTCAGCAGCTTCTACAAGCCGTGCAAAATTCTTTGCTACAATTTCCATTTCTGGATGACGGCAATAGTAAAATACTTCTGCAAACTCTGGCACTACATTAGGTGCTTCACCGCCACGGGTAATTACATGGTGAATTCTAGAATCTGGTAAGATGTGCTCTCTTAGCATATTAACCATCATGTTCATCGCCTCTACACCATCTAGTGCTGAGCGACCATTCCATGGTGATCCAGCGGCATGAGATGCCACACCGTGAAATCTAAACTTAGCAGACTTATTAGCAAGAGAAGAAGCTGCACTTGCACCATTACTACTACCTGGATGCCAGTGTAACACAGCATCTACATCGTCAAATAATCCTCCTCTTACTAGATATACTTTTCCAGCACCACCTTCCTCAGCAGGAGTGCCGTAAAATCTTAGTGTTCCTTTTATGTTGTTAGTCTGCATCCACTCTTTTACAGCTATCGCAGCTGCAGCAGATCCTGACCCAAATAAATGATGACCACATGCATGCCCAGCATTTACATCATCCCTTTTTTCTTTGAAGGGGGATGCGGTCTGAGAGACACCTGGTAGAGCATCAAACTCACCAAGAATTCCAATCACAGGTTTTCCACTCCCATAACTTGCTACAAACGCCGTAGGAACTCCTACTACTCCGGCATCTACATTAAAGCCAGCAGATTTTAATTCTGATTGTAGCAAAGCACTACTTTTTTCTTCTATATACCCTAGCTCTGCATAATTCCAGATTTGCATTGCCACATCAAAATAGTGATCACTATTACTTTCTAGTTTTGAGATGATTGCTTTTTTCTCATCTGGAGCTTCTAACAATTTTTGCTGACTGCAAGCTTGACAGACAAGCATTGATAGGATAATTAAAACACTGAATTTTTGCATGTTAAATTGATTGTTAATACATAATGAATTTACTGTATTGTTATAATAATCGTGGAGATTTGCGACTATTAATCGATAAAGAGCTCTAGCTAGTCTAATTAGTAAGTTTTTAGAAGATTATAGTGGCAAATTCAAACATTAAAGGCCTAATTATCATTTCTATCTTATAAGAAAGAAAAACTAACTAATGAAAAAATCTATTACCCTAATCTTATTTGCTCTTTTATCATTTTCTACTCTCTCTGCACAGTGGGGAGGCTTTGGAGGCAAGAAAGGAAAAACAATAAAGGGAACCATCAAAGGTGAACTTATAGACAGCGAAACTAATCAAGCTATTAGCTACGCAACATTGTCCTTGCATAAAGCTGGTAAGGATAAAATTATAGATGGAATTCTGTCTGAAGACGATGGAGCGTTTAAGTTTAGTGAAGTTGTAAATGGCAAATACGATATCAAGATATCTTTTCTTGGGTATGAGGATAAAATTTTGAAGGATGTAGAAGTAACCTTAAAGAAGCCAACTACAAATCTGAAGAATGTCATGATGAGTACTTCGTCAGTGGTTATGGATGAGGTTCAGATAGTAGAGAAAAGAGCTTTGATAGAGTCTAAAGTTGACAAGATAGTATTCAATGCAGAAGATGATGCTTCTACTATGGGAGGTGATGCCACCGATGTGTTGCGGAAGGTGCCAATGTTGGCTGTTGACTTGGATGGGAATGTATCAATAAGAGGATCACAGCAAGTAAGAATATTGATTAATGGTAAACCTTCTGGGATGTTTTCTACAAATGTAGCTGATGCCTTAAAAATGTTTCCTGCAGATCAGATCAAAAAAGTAGAAGTAATCACTCAGCCAGGAGCTAAGTATGATGGTGAAGGTTCTGGAGGAATTATAAATATCATTACAAAAGGTAAAAATGTAGAGGGTGTAGCAGGATCTATGAATGCATCTGTAGGGACTAGGCAGAATAATGGAAATCTTAGTCTGAATGTAGGAAAAGGGAGATTTGGCTTCTCTACTAATTGGGGATTATTTTATAGCCTACCTAATGATGCAGACCTATCTTTTAGTAGAGTCCTTACATCTGGACAGACAATATATGATTATGCAGGTATTACTAACTCCAGCAGACTAGGATTCAATGGTTCAGCGAGTGCGTTTTATGATTTCAATGCTTACAATGCTTTGAATACCTCAATTACCTACAGAGGATTTGGATTTGATCAAGATTCTGATGCTACAGGAGCATTTGGTGCAGCTGCTTTCGCGAGACTTAATACAGGCAATAATCTTTTCGCGGGTTATGATTGGAATACTGATTTCACGAAAAAATTTCCTGACAACGACAAGCAAGAACTAACCTTTGCAGTACAGTTATCAGGGAATGATCAGAATCAAGAGAACAGCATCGTAGAATCTTTTACTTCTGGAGGATTTCCTAATCGAGAAGAAGATATTATTAATTATGGCGATAATGTAGAACTCACGGGGCAAGTAGATTATGTTCATCCTGTAGGATCGTCAAAATTAGAGGTTGGTGCTAAGACAGTCATTAGAAATATAGATAGTGACTCACAGTTTTTCGTGCAAGACAATGGCAATGGGAAAGTATTAGACAATGTCAGATCTAATATCTTTTTGTATGATCAAAATGTATATGCTGGATACGCTTCTTATAATTTCTTTTTTAAGAAACTTAATTTCGTTACGGGCTTAAGATATGAGCGTACAGACATAGGAGGTGATGGTGAATTCGCTGGTGCAACATTTACTAACGGATATGATAATTTTTTACCAAACATAGCGGTCTCTAAATCGCTCAAAAATTTCAGGAATCTAAAGTTGTCTTACAGCAAACGAATCCAAAGACCTAGTCTAAGATTTATCAATCCGTTTATTAACACAGCAGATTTTGGAAATATCAGTTTCGGAAATCCTACTTTAAATCCTGAACTAACTGATCAGTTTGAGTTAGGGTATAACACAAACATTCTTGGTGCAAGCGTATTTGCCACAGGATATTACAAAATCACCTCAGAGATTATTGAGTCGATAGTGCAGGTTAATCAAAATGATATATCGACCACTACCTTCTCTAATGTAGGAGAAAACAAATCTGTAGGCCTTAATTTATTTGTCTCTAAATCAGTAGGAAAGTTAACGCTACGATTAGGAGGGGATGTTGGTACTTACAATGCAACTGGAATTGTGGGTGGTCAGGAGTTATCTAATTCTGCGCTTAACTACAGAATATTTACGAGTGGTGAGTATTCTATTTCAGGTGACTTTAAAGCTGATTACTTCGGTATATTCAGTGCACCGAGATATACGCTTCAAGGTAAAAATCCTAGCTTCTCGATGATAGGGATAGGAATGAGAAAAGACTTTAAAAACAAAATGAGTCTTGGAATTAGAATTATAGAGCCTTTCGAAGAGGCTAAGAATTTTGATACTGAGATAGAAGGAGATGGATTTACACAAGTTTCCAGATTTGCAATTCCATTCAGATCATTCGGTATTAGCTTCAGTTACAAGTTTGGAAAAGTAGATTTTAAAGAGCGAAGAAGTAAAATCAAGAATACTGACCAGAAGCAAGGAGATGGCGGACAACAAGGTGGCGGTGGCGGTCAGCAAGGCGGACAAAGAGGTAATTAAGAACGCTCCCTAACCCTCTTTTGAAAGAGAGGGTTCCTAACCGCGCAATGGAGAACAAAGAATGTTTTGTTCCTCCCTCTGAGCAAGGTTAGGAGGATCGAAACCTTGGAAGGTTTAAAAAGCACAAAAAAAATAGGCTATATCATCTGATATAGCCTATTTAATATATAGAGGGTTATGTCTTAATCTTATGCTTTGTCGCCGTACATTTTTTGTCTGTACTCAGCATTCAATATTTCATTTCTTCTTTTTACTGAAGGCTTAGTAAAGTTCTTTCTTCTTCTCAGTTCTTTCAACAGACCAGTAGATTGAAATTTTCTTTTGTATCTCTTAAGAGCTCTATCTATTGATTCTTCGTCTTTTACATTAATAATTAGCATAAATAAAATATCATTTTTAAATGGAGTGCAAATATATAACAGTTTAGACCTTATGAGCAAGTGAAAAACAATATTATTTAAAGGTGTTATGTAAGTTGAAATATTAGCTAAAGAGCCTGTATTTGCTAGATTTTATACGCATTAAGAAGTATTCTACAGAGAAACAGTAATATAAATTGGTTTGAGTTTTTTACTTTGTATGCAATGTGAATCTTTTCTTTCTCTAAAAACGACCAAACTTTTACAACATGACATTACAGATTAAATCGCTCGAAGGATACCACAAAGCATATGATCATAGTATAAAAGATCCTGAAGGATTCTGGGCAGAGCAGGCAGAAACATTTACGTGGTCAAAAAAATGGGATGAGGTCTTGTCATGGGATTTTAAAGGGCCTGATGTGAAATGGTTTGCAGGAGGGAAATTGAATATTACTGAAAATTGCCTCGATAGACACCTAACAGACAATGGTGATAAAGTTGCCATTCTCTATGAGCCAAATAACCCTAAGTCTGATCATAAAACTTACACCTATAAAGAATTACATGCGGAAGTTTGTAAATGTGCGAATGCGCTTAAAGATCGTGGAGTAGCAAAAGGGGATAGAGTAGTGTTCTATATGCCTATGGTGCCTGAGCTTGCCATCGGATTATTAGCATGTGCTAGGATAGGGGCAGTACACTCAGTTGTCTTCGCAGGTTTCTCAGCACAAGCATTAGCTGATAGAGTTAATGATGCACAAGCGAAGATGATAATCTGTTCAGATTTTAATAAGCGTGGTGCTAAGACCATTCCTGTTAAGAAAGTTGTAGACGAAGCATTAGCACTAGGTTGTGATTCTATAGAGTCAGTAATTGTCCATCGTAATACTGGAGATCCTATTGACATAGAAGCAGGAAGAGATCACTGGTGGCATTACGAAGTAGATGCTAAAAGTACTGAGTGCCCAGCTGAGCAAATGAATAGTGAGGATATGCTATTCATATTGTATACCTCAGGAAGTACTGGTAAACCCAAAGGTGTGGTGCATACTTGCGGAGGTTACATGGTGTATACTTGCTTTACTTTCAAAAATGCATTTCAATATCATGAGGATGATATCTACTGGTGTACAGCTGATATAGGATGGATCACTGGTCATAGCTATATCGTATATGGACCATTACTAGCAGGGGCAACTACCATGATGTTTGAAGGAGTGCCTACATATCCTGATGCAGGTAGGTTTTGGGAAGTATGTGAGAAACATAAGGTTAATCAGTTTTATACTGCACCCACAGCCATCAGAGCCTTAATGGCAAAAGGAGAAGATATACCAGATAACTATGATTTAAGTAGTATCAAAGTTTTAGGCACAGTAGGTGAGCCTATCAATGAAGAAGCGTGGAACTGGTACAACAAGAAAGTAGGAAAAGGAAAAGCTCCGATTATAGATACATGGTGGCAGACTGAGACTGGTGGGATTATGATCACCACTTTACCAGGTATAACAGACCAAAAACCTACTTATGCGTGCTATCCAATGCCAGGTATCCAGACCTGTCTAGTAGATAAGGAAGGGAATGAGTTGCATGACAATGATGTAGAAGGCTTACTGTGTATAAAATTTCCATGGCCATCTATGATCAGGACTACTTACGGAGATCACAAGCGATGCAAGCAAGTTTACTTCTCTTCTTTTGAGGATATGTACTTTACTGGTGATGGAGCGAGGCGAGATGCAGATGGGAGATATCGGATTATTGGGAGAGTAGATGATGTGATTAATGTATCAGGACATAGATTAGGGACTGCCGAGGTAGAGAATGCGATCAATCAACATCCTGAAGTCATAGAATCTGCAGTAGTGGGTTATCCTCACGATATCAAAGGACAAGGGATATATGCCTATGTGATAACGACTGATAAAATTGGAGAACAAGATGATTTTAGAAAAGAAGTCATAGCAGTAGTAGCAAAAGAAATAGGCCCAATAGCTAAACCAGATAAAATTCAAATTGTATCAGGGCTACCTAAGACTAGATCTGGTAAGATAATGCGTCGGATCTTAAGGAAGATAGCCGCTAATGAACTATCAAACCTAGGAGATGTATCTACCTTATTAAACCCAGAAATCGTTGAACAAATAAAAGAAGGACGATTGGTGTAAGAATTCGGAACCTAACAAGATTTTAAGTCTTGTTTAGAAGAAAATAAGAATTATAAAAGACGTTTTGACGACTACCTAATAGTAGTCGCTACCTGAAAATATAATTATGGTAAAACGGATTTTAAGGAAATAATACCTTAATGGGTATGGAATCATTACCAGTTAGCCAAATAAAACATAAGCTAGAGGACTTAAATGAAATATAATTTCGTGTCAATTCTTTTACGTCTTTTTTCTTGTTTAAGCTTAAAATTTTTTTGACATTCGTTAAGGTGAGGTAGTTTATGGTAATGACCATGCCTATCTTATTTATACAAAGGCTAAATGTTAAACTATAAGTATTTAAATCATTTAGCCTAGCGCAAGAAAAAACTATCTACAACTAAACTTAGAACTTCCATTCTTCTAATATGCTTTTTCTTGAGCGTATATACAATACAATTTTTACTATTATTTAACCGAAAAAACTATCTAAATTATGGTTTTAAATGGACGTAATTTTGCGTGGGTTGCTAAAGGAGGTATGACTCTACTTTTAGCATTTTTCTTACTCGCGGGAGTTACCGTTGCTCAGAGAACGATTTCAGGTACACTTGCTGATCAAAGCACAGGTGAACCTCTAATTGGAGCTTCTGTAATTGTTAAGGGTACCGCTAATGGTACTATCACCGATATCGACGGTAATTATTCGATACAAGCAAACGACACTGACGTTTTGGTTTTCTCTTATGTAGGGTTCACCGATTCAGAAGTAGCTGTAGGCGATCAATCAGTTATTAATTTTGGAATGTCACAAGGAGTCCTTGTTGACGAGGTAGTAGTTACTGGATATTCTTCTCAGCGAGAACGAGATATCACAGGAGCTGTTGCAGTTGTGAAAGCCGAAGAGCTTAATCAAGTCACAGCTTCCAGTTTTTCTCAAAAATTAGAAGGTAGGGTGTCTGGTGTTCAGATATCAAGCTCAGGGGAACCTGGTGCTGGTACTTCAGTTAGGATTAGAGGTATATCTTCTTTTCAAAACAATGATCCACTATATATTATAGATGGAGTACCTACTACAGATAACTTTAATACAGGTATTAACCCGAATGACATTGAGTCTATTCAGGTATTAAAAGATGCATCTGCTTCTTCTATCTATGGAGCAAGAGCAAATAATGGTGTAGTAATCATCACAACCAAGCAAGGAGGATCTAAGAGTGGTAAACCAGTTGTAACATATAGTGCTACTGTAGGATCACAGACTCCTGTAGGTAAGTACGATTTGATTGTGGATCCAGCTGACTACTCTGAGGTAGTTTGGAGATCATTTGAGAATAGTGGTCAAGGAGCTATCCCTGCAGAAGTACCTTATTCTGCTGGTAGAGGAGTAATCCCTGAGTACATCTATGCAGGTGATTACAGTGGATATCCTGGGAACAATCCTGTAGATGAAAGCAACTACAACTATCCTAACAACTTAATCATGAAAGCTAATCAGCAAGGTACAGACTGGTGGGATGAAGTATTTAATCCTGCGTTGATTATGGAGCATAACTTAGGTGTTACAGGAGGTACGGAGAATTCTAGCTTTGCATTATCTTTTGGTTATCTAGACCAAGATGGTACAATGTTACATACGGACTTTGAGCGTTTTAGCTTTAGAGCTAACTCTTCTTTCACAGCAGGTAGATTAAAAGTTGGAGAAAATTTCTCTTTCGCGAGATCACAAGGACTTGGACAAGCAGGAGGAAACCAAAGTGAGCAAAACACAATGACTCAGATATTAAAGGCTCAGTCTATCATACCAGTATACGATATCTCAGGTGAGAATTATGCAGGGGGTAAAGCGAACGGATTGAGTAATGGATCTAATCCAGTTGCTTTCCAAGAGAGAAGAAAAGATAACAGAGGAACTTTTTACAAAGCACTTGGAAACGTATATGCAGAAGTAGAGTTGATGAAAGGTCTTTCTGTAAGAACAAGTTTAGGAATGGAGTTCTTCAATAATTTCACACAAGGATTCAATTTCCCAACTTTTGAGGAATCAGAGCCAACTGTAAATAATAGTTTCTCTGAACAAAATCAGGGTGGATTTAACTGGACTTGGACTAACACAGCTAAGTATGATCTTTCTATAGATGGGCCTCATCAGGCAACGGTATTGGTTGGTTATGAAGCGATTAAAAATCAAGGAAGAACAATCAATGGTAGTTTAGGTAATTACTTTACTACTGATATCAACGCTTGGTATCTTAACACAGGTCTTGGTGCTCCAGATTCTAGAAATGTAAATAGTTTCGGTGGTTTCAACACGTTAGCATCTGTTTTTGGTAAGGTAGACTACAGCTATGATGACACTTACTTATTAAGCTTGACTGTGAGAAGAGATGGTTCTTCTAACTTCGGTCCAGACTTCAGATATGGTGTGTTCCCAGCAGCTAGTTTAGGAGTAAGGTTAAGTAACTTATTCTTACAAGACAATGAAACGATTGATGACTTAAAGCTTAGAGTAGGATATGGTATCACAGGTAATCAAACTATACCAGGTGGTAATGCAGTAAACAGATTTGGTGGTGGACCAGGAAACTCTTTCTATGCAATCGGAGGAGGTAACACTCTTGCTACTGGATATGCATTGACTAATAGAGGAAACGCTAGTACTAAGTGGGAGGAGAATAAATCTTTCAACATAGGTCTTGATGCATCGTTGATGAATGGTGCTATTGATTTCGTAATAGATCTTTATGATAGAACTACTGATGGATTATTATTTAATGCTGCACTACCTGCAACTGCAGGATCTGCTTCACCTCCATTTACTAATATCGCATCAATGCAGAACAGAGGTATTGACATAGGACTTAACTATAGAAATAGATCAAGCTCTAATTTTGGATATAACGTAGGAGTAAATGTATCTGCTTACAGGAATGAAATCTTAGATATTGATGGTACTACATCTTCATTCTTCTCGCCAGGAGGAGGAAGAATAGGTAATACTGGATACAATGCAGTAGGAGGATCTATAGGAGAATTCTACGGATGGCAGACAGATGGTATTTTCCAATCTCAAGCAGAGGTAGATGCACACGCAGACCAGACAGGTAAGGCAGTAGGTCAACTTAGATTAAAGGATCTTGATGGAGATGGAGTAATTAATGATAACGATTTAGGATCTATAGGAAGTCCGCACCCTGACTTTACATTAGGTATTAATTTAGGATTCAATGTTGGAAATATAGATGTTACTACCTTCTGGACAGCTTCTGTAGGAGGTGAGATCTACAATTACAATAAATTGTTTGAAGTATTCAGATTTTTCAACACTAACGTAAGAAAAGACGTGCTAGAAAGAGCATGGAGTCCGACTAATACTGATGGAGATTATCCGATGATTAATGAGGATGATATCTTCAGTGAAAACAGTACAGACTTCTACGTTGAGAATGGTTCTTATTTAAGAGCGAAAACAATTCAGCTAGGTTACACGTTAGGAGGAAGTACGTTAGATCAAATTGGCATAGGTTCTGCAAGAATATACTTACAAGGGCAGAATTTATTCACATTTACTCCGTACAGCGGTATAGATCCAACTTTATCAAGTTTCGGTGTAAACGGAAATGGAGATCAGAGAATGGGTTTTGATTTTGGAAACTATCCTGCATCGAAAATTATTCAGTTAGGGCTAAATGTGTCCTTTTAAACAACTATTTAAAAAGATAAAAAATGAAAAAATTTAATCTTTATTTATTTCTAGCCTTTGCCGTTCTAGGTGTAGGGTTAGCAGCATGTTCTGATGAATTTCTAAATGCACCACCACAAGGAGCACTAGATGCAGGAACATTAGCAAACGAAGCTGGAGTAGATGCAGCGATTATTTCTGCATACTCTATGCTAGATGGATGGGCAGAATCTTGGGGAAGTATTTCTTCACCATGGCCTGCATCAGGAAGTAACTGGATCTGGGGTAGCGTGATGTCTGATGATGCACATAAAGGTTCAGAAGCAGGAGATCAAGGACAAACTGAGGAATTAGAATTATTCCAATGGGCTCCTGGCAACTCATACTTCAATGATAAGTTCACAATACTTTATGAAGGTGTAGCTAGAGCAAATGCTTCTATTGCACTATTAAATGGTGTAGAAGGTATTCCAGCAGATAAAGCAGCTACACTAGCTGGGGAAGCGAAGTTTTTAAGAGCTCACTTCCATTTAGATGCTTACAAGATGTGGAAGAATATTCCATACTATGATGAAACTGATACTGACTTCCAAAAGGCAAATACTGAAGATGTTTTCCCTAGGATTGTTGCAGATTTTGAAGCAGCAGCAGCAGCTTTGCCTGCTTCTCAAGGACAAGTTGGTAGAGTAACTAGCGGTGCAGCAAATGCAATGTTAGGAAGAGCACACTTAATTAATGGTGATTATGCTTCTGCTAAGACAGCTTTAGATAAAGTTGTTAATAGTGGACAATATGCATTGTTACCTTGTGCTCAAGATATTTTCTCTACTGCTGGTGAGAACGGTTCTGAGATGGTATTTTCTGTACAAGCGTCTGTTAATGATGGTACTTCAGAAGGTCAAAATGGTATGTTCGGTGATAGATTGAACTTCCCTCACGGGGGTAGTCCATTTGGATGTTGTGGATTCCACCAGCCAACACAGAACTTAGTAAATGCACACAGAGTAGGAGATGATGGTTTACCATTATTTACTACTTTCAATGATACTGATGTAGATGATGCTTATACTGGACCACTAGATCCAAGAGTTGATTTCACAGTAGGTAGAGATGGAATTCCATTTCTTAACATTGGGGTTCATGATCCTTCATGGATAAGAGCGAGATCATTCCAAGGTCCATTTAGTCCTAAGAAGTTCTCTTACTTATCTGGAGAAAATCAGCAAGCAGGTGGTTGGGTATCTACTCAATTATCTCCTATTAACTTCCCAATCATAAGATACTCTGATGTACTACTTATGTTAGCAGAAGCTGAAGTAGAAGGTGGTAATCTAGAGAGAGCAAGAGAATTAACTAACATGGTAAGAGGTAGAGCTGCTGGATGTGCACAAGGCGCTGATGGATCTGTAATATCTGGTATAACTGACGGAGCTGCTTACGCTAACTATGCGGTAAGTACTTATGATGCACCATGGACTGACGCTTCAGCTGCAAGAGCTGCTGTTAGATATGAGAGAAGAATAGAACTTGCATTAGAAGGACACAGATTCTTTGATCTTAGAAGATGGGGAACTGCTGGTGAGATTATGAATAAATACATCGCAGAGGAACAACCTAAAAGAGCTTACTTAAATAACTCTGCTGGGTACCAATCTAAAAATGATCTTTTCCCATTACCTACTTTCCAAATAGAATTGAGTAAAGTAGATGGTGAAGCTAGATTAGTTCAAAATCCTGGTTTCTAATCAAGGTTTTAAAATATATTTTGAAGAGAGTCTATTCATTTAGACTCTCTTTTTTTTTGTTTCGTATTTTCAATTATCTCCTTTGAAACGCTAAAAATGAATTTTAGACTTTGGTTTTATTTTGGGTTAGTTACAATGCTGTTGCTTTTAGCATGTCAGAGTGATAAGCCATTGTCTAGTAATAACCAGGAGGAGAAACTTTTTGTAAAATTAGATTCCACATCCACTGGTATCAATTTTATAAACGATGTCCAGGATGGAAAGGATTTCAATGTGCTTACTTATAGAAACTTTTATAATGGCGGAGGTGTCGGTATAGCTGATATTAATAATGATGGACTTGATGATATTTTCTTCACGGCTAACATGGAGTCTAATAGACTTTTCTTAAACAAAGGCAATTTTAAGTTTGAAGATATCACTGATCAAGCTGGCATCGGTGGGAGAAGAGGATGGAGTACAGGAGTCTCTATGGCTGATGTCAATGCTGACGGACTAGTAGATATTTATGTCTCAAATTCTGGTGATATATCTGGAGACGACAGAGAGAACGAACTTTACATTAATAATGGGGATCTAACGTTTACAGAAAACGCTCAAGCATACAATCTAGCTAATGCAGGTTTTAGTACGCATGCATCTTTCTTTGATTACGACCAAGATGGTGATTTAGATTGTTACATTCTGAACAACAGTTTTAAAGACCCAAATAAGATTAGTTCATTCAGCAAGACTCGGGAAGAAGATGATCTTTTAGGTGGTGATAGGCTGATGAGAAATGATGGCGGTAAATTTATCGACGTAAGCAAGGAAGCAGGTATTTATACTAGTGCGATAGGCTTCGGGTTAGGTATCTCAGTAAGCGATGTTAATAATGACTACCTGCCAGATATGTATATCAGTAATGATTTCTGGGAGCGAGATTATCTATACATTAATCAGGGAGATGGTACCTTCTCAGAGGAGTTAGCAGATAGAGTTAGCATCTGCTCTGTATCTAGTATGGGTGCAGATATAGCCGATCTCAATAATAATGGTTCAGCAGATATCTTCACAACAGATATGCTTGCTGCGGATAATTATCGTCTTAAGCAGATGACTATGTTTGATCCATTTTTTATGGAAAACTTAAAGTATAGATCTAGTTATCATTATCAGATACTACAAAATTGTCTTCAGATCAATGATGGCACTGGTAAATTCCAAGAGATGGCATCTATGAGCGATGCAGCTGCTACCGATTGGAGTTGGGGAGCGTTGATCTTTGATTTTGAAAATGATGGATGGAATGATATCTATGTGTGCAATGGGATCTACAAGGACATCATGGATCAAGACTTCACAAGTTTCATTGCTGATAAGGAAGAAGTTAAGAAGATAGTTACTAAAAGGGGCGAGTTTGATTTTAGAGACTTTTTACCTTTCCTACCATCGACTCCAATTAATAATTATGCTTTCTCCAATCAAAAGAATAATCGATTTAAGAATAAAGCTGAGGAGTTAGGATTTGATTTTGCGGAGTTTAGTAACGGTGCTGCTTATGGAGATTTAGATAACGATGGAGATCTTGACCTAGTTATCAATAATGTAAATATGCCAGCTAGTATTTATCAAAATAAAGCTGACAAGACTGCTAACAATTACCTGAAGATAAAATTACAAGACCACGATAGTAAAAATAATCAAGGAATAGGGTCGATAGTAACCGTAGAGGTTGATGACAAAAAGTACGTAAAGCAATTGTATACTGCACGAGGCTTTCAGTCTAATGTCTCAGCTAGTCTTTTATTTGGCTTGGGAGATGTCAATAATATCAAAAGTGTATCTGTTATTTGGCCTGACCAAACTTTGCAAACTATAGATAATGTTCAATTAGACTCTACCATTGTCATCTTGAAGAATACAAATACCAAAGCAACTGCCCCGAGTCCAGCGTCTGAGTTCTTACTCGCTAAAGACGAGAGTATCATAGATAATATCAAGCATACAGAAAACGAGTTTAATGATTTTGACTACGAAGCATTAATGCCAAGGATGCACTCTACTGAAGGGCCTAAGATAGAGGTTGCAGATATCAATGGAGATGGGCTAGATGATATGTTGGTACTAGGAGCGCAAGATGATCCAGACAAAATATTAATCCAAAATTCGAGTGGTAAATTTAGAAGAATTGCAAACCCAAGCTTGGAAGCTGATAGTAAATTCGAAAGCACATGTGCCGCGTTTTTTGATAGTGATGGAGATGGAGATCTTGATCTCGTGATAGGTTCTGGTGGTAACATATTTGGAGGAGGAATGGATAATTTTTTACTGCGTTACTATGAGAATGTAGAAGGTCAAGGATTTATAAAAATAGCCGCTAGAACTCCTCCTGCTGGTGGGCAGTTTTCTGTAATCAAACCATTTGATTATGATGCTGACGGCGATATAGATTTGTTTATTGGCGCTAGGTCGATTCCTGGTAATTATGGTTTATCTCCTAGAAGTTTTTTATTGAGAAATGATAGATCACGATGGACAGATGTAACTGATAAGTCGCTTGGTATGGCAGGGATGATTACTGATGCTACATGGGTAGATTTTGATAGTGATGGAGATAGTGATCTTATGGTGGTAGGGGAGTGGATGCCTATTACCTTTTTTGAAAATGATGGTAGTACCCTTATAAAAGGATCATCTATTAAAGATAGTGATGGCTGGTGGTTAGATATTAATGCCAGTGATTTAGATGGAGATGGCGATACTGATTTTGTGTTAGGCAATTGGGGGCTTAATACAAAATTTAAATCTTCGCCCGAGTTACCGATTACCATGAATATTAAAGATTTTGATGGCAATGGGAAATCTGAATTTATCATAAACTGGAAGCCACCATCTGATAATAAGCTCTATCCATTTGCATCTAAGATGGATATCACTAACCAGATGCCTTCTCTTAAGAAGAGGATATTAAAGTATGCTGATTATTCTAACCTTAGTTACGAAGAGCTGTTTACAGCAGAAGAACGTAAAGGCACTCGCCAAATGAAAGCAAGTTATTTGCATACAAGCATATTAATTAATGACAATGGCTCATTCAAATTAAAACAATTACCTGTAGAAGCTCAAGCGGCTCCCATATTTGCTTCTGTGGTTGATGATTTTGATGGAGATGGAATAAAAGACATATGGCTAGGAGGAAATTTCTATGGCTTAAAACCTGAAGTAGGTAGACATAATTCTACAAGTGGCGTTTTACTAATGGGTGATGACGATTTGAATTATACTTATAGTAATGAAAATGAGCCTATATCGGGCGAGATAAGAGACGCTAAAAAGCTAAAAACAAGTGCCGATCAAAAAATAATTGTGATAGGGATAAATAATGAAGAAGTTGGCATATTAAAATATGATTAAGGGTTAAATTTATGGTGTTGATAGGAGTAAATTTCAAGATCAACTTTACCAAATAAAGCAAATGTTGAATTTATTCAAGTTGACCGTTTCGATATTTAGTCTTGTGCTCTGTTTGCAGCAAAATGGTCTAGCTCAACAGATCGAAAATATTAGTCTTAACGGCAATCCTAACTCAGTGTCTAATATAGTTGTATGGTCTGGCCAAGTATTAAGTGCGGCTAATGATGAAGCGATCATAGGCGCAGTTATAACAGACGGAGAAGACAATAATACGGTCACTGATGTTGACGGTAATTTCAGTTTAGACTTAGGTATAGGTAATTATAGTTTAAGTTTTAGTGCGCTTGGTTTTACAGATCGAGTCTATGTTATTAATGCATTAAGTTCTGATAATACTGTTATCAGATTGGACGTAGAGAATGTTATAATTGATGAAGTAGTAATTGGCGCAGAGTCAGGTTATCAAGCGCTCACTAACATAACCCCTGGATTGCAGCGATTAGATGCTGAGCAATTAGAGACACAGTCAAAATTTTTCGGAGAGATAGACATTTTAAGAAGCTTACAATCCATATCTGGAGTGAGTAATACAGGCGAGGGAGCGTCTGGATTTAATGTAAGAGGAGGTAACTCAGATCAAAATCTAATTTTACAAGATGGGCATTTGATTTTTAATCCATCTCATGCCTTAGGATTCTTTTCATTGTTTCATCCAGACCTCGTACAATATGTCGACTTGTATAAAGGTGGGATACCTGCGAAGTATGGAGGACGTTTATCTTCAGTCTTATCAGTAGAGACAAGGCAAGGGAGTAAGGAGAAATTTAAACTCAAAGGTGGGATTGGTATGGTGTCGAGCAGGCTTACTTTAGAGGGGCCTATTGTGAAAGACAAAGTATCTTTCATAGTTGGTTCAAGGTATAGCTACGCAGATTGGATTTTTGGGCTTGTTGATAATCCAGACCTTGCTCAGAGTAAAGCATTCTTTAATGACATAACCGTCAATGTAAATGGACGACTTTCGCAGACGACTAATGTGGGAATTTCTTTATTAAGAAGTGAGGATGATTTTCAACTAGGAGATGAGACTAGATTTGATTACTCTACGCTATCTGGTGAAGCATACTTAAAGCAGCTCATAGGGTCTAATATGAATTTCACTTTGAGAGCAAACAAAGGGCAATACCAAAGTTCACTCTATGACCTGAAAGGTAACGACCAGTCAAAGTTTACTAACACGATAGATTATACTCGAGCTGGCGCAGATTTACTTTATGTAATATCTGATAACAACAAGCTAAACCTCGGTGCAGAGTTAAATATTTATGATGTCTCTCCAGGTGAAGTAGAACCTATAGGTGCAGAATCTATTATCGCCGCAGATCAACTCCCTAAAGAAAAAGGGCAAGAGATTGCATTCTATATAGAAGATCAAATTAAAATAGGAGATAAACTAGATGTATCCGTGGGTGCACGCTATACGACTTTTAAAAACGTGGGCCCTAGAGATGTTTTTATATACCCTGAGGGAGTCATAAAAACGGAAAGAAATATTGAGGGTACAGAAAGTTTTAGCTCAGGTGAAACTATAGCAAGTTACTCTGGATTAGAACCTAGGGTGTCACTTAAGTATGCATTGTCAGACGAAGCTAGTTTTAAATTAGGTTATGCAAAGACTTACCAGTATTTAGCACAGATTTCTAATACAGCTTCTGCTACGCCAATAGATATTTGGCAGTTATCAAATAGATATGTAGAACCTCAATTTTCGGATAATTTTTCTATCGGCCTTTTCAAGAATTTTACTGAGAACACTTACCAAACATCCTTAGAGTTGTTTTATAGAGAGACCGATGGAGTAATTGACTATAAAGATTTTGCTAGATTACTGCTTAATGATCATGTAGAAACAGAGTTAGTAGCTGGGATAGGTAAAGCATATGGTGTAGAAGTAAATTTTAATAAGCGAACGGGTAGTTTTACATGGGATGCTAATTACACTTTCTCTAGATCGGAGCGACAAGTAGCTGCTAGCGCAGAACAAGAAGGTGTAAATAATGGAGCATGGTATCCATCTAACTATGATATTCCTAATGTGTTTAACTTAAACATGGTCAAGCGCTTCGGAACTAAAAGTAATCTCTCTTTAAACTTCACTTATAGAAGTGGTAGGCCTACCACGGCTCCTGTGAGCTCTTATACTAATGATAATGTCCTTAATATCCCTATCTACTCAGACAGGAATGCGTTCAGAGTACCTGACTTCCATAGATTAGATGTTGCCTATACTATAGGGCCATTCAGTAAGATGGCAAGTAGGTGGGAGCACAGTATTACACTCTCTGTGTATAATTTATATTCCCGTAGAAATGCCTATTCAGTTTATTTTAGGCAGAACCCATTCGAAAGTGTAAAAGCAATTAGGGTAGCAACATTAGGAACTATCTTCCCTTCGATCACTTATAACTTTAGCTTGAAGTAAAATGAAAAGATCTATATTTTTTTTGGTTGCTATTATGTGTGTGTTCTACTCATGTATAGATGAGATTGAGCTCAATATTGATACAGAAGTGAGGTCAATAGTTATCGATGGTCTAGTTACTGATCGGCAAAATGATTTCGACTTGAAAATTTCTCAAAGCTCTGTTATTGGTGTAGGTAATGACAACATACTAGATCCTGTACTAGGAGCAACTGCGCAGTTACAAGATAACATGGGTAATAGCTTTCCCTATGTAGAACTAGAAGATGGAGTATATCGATTAAGAGATTTTGAGGCATCAAGAGGGATAATGTATAATATTGATATCACACTTCCTGATGGAAGGCACTACCAATCTAGGCCAGCTGCATTAAGATCAAGTAGCTCGATAGATACAATCACATACGCTGTAGAGGAAGAGACTTATAGAAATAACGCTGGAGAGATTATTACAGAGCAAGTGTTCCAAGTAAAAATTGCCACTGATGTTGCTGATTCACCTCAGGCCCCATTTTTAAGGTGGAGAATAGAAGGTGAGTATCAGTTGCAAGAATCTTATCCTGGCGCACTAAATCCTCGAAGATGTTATATCAAAAATAATCTCGATCTCAATGACCTTAGAGTTTTTGATACTTCAAATTTGGAGGGTACTAATCTATTTGATCAGATAATTGCGGAAACAACTTTCGATTTCAGATTCGGAGAACAGTACTGCTTGCACATATCACAATATTCTTTGTCAGAAGATGAATTTGAGTATTGGAGCAACACCAAGGAAATCATTGATATTGAGGGAGGACTATTCGATCCTCCTCCAGGAACCATTAGAGGTAATATGTTTAATGTGGATGATCCTTCAGATGTAGTAGTAGGATACTTTTCGGTTTCTTCGGAGTACTTCGTAAGACAATTTGTTAATAGTAATGAGATAGGTGTTTTCGTAAGACCTAAGTGTACTGGTTTTAGATTTAATATTCCTTTTGGATGTGATGATTGTCTAATGATAACAGGTAGTACGCTGGCTAGGCCTTCTTATTGGGAGTTTTAGATTGATACTATTTAATTTACATACTTCTTCCAGTACTTATTTGACGTATCTATTTGATGTTTCTACGTCCCCTTCATTTTTTTATTTCTTCACTTGTAGCTGCTAGGTTAATCATTTTGGGCATGTAATAATCCATCTCCTTTTGACAATCAATTATATAGTTGATGTTTTCCCCTATTGTTCTAATAGATTTGGAGTAAACTACTCCATATAACTACCAAGCTTTATATTCCGTGGGTGCAAGTTAAATTCGGTCTTTACAACCTTTAGATTTTTAAAAGAATAAAACTTATGAGGATCGCTCATTAAAGAATAAATCAAATCTAGATTATTATCTCCGTCTATGTCTTGAAGAAGAGGGGTAGAGCCTAAGTTGGTGCCTAGCTCAGGAGTATAGATTGATATTGGGTTTTCTTGACCAGAAGGAAAGACAATTAATTCGGTACCGAAAAACTCCATCGTACTCATGCCTACCTTATTTTTAATCTTGCGATTAATCGCCAAGAGCACATCATCTTTACCATCATCATTATAGTCAAGGACAAGAGGCGAGGCATATTGAAACGAACCAAGTGTATCTTTAAAAATTACGTCCCCTGTAGCCCCATCTATAAGCGAATGGATGGTATGCTTAGTATCAGGCCATGGTCCAACTCCATTACTCACAAAGAAATCAGGGTAATCATCATTACCAGTAAACTGTCCATAAGCTGGCATGGTATAACTATCAAATTCTCCTGGTAGACTCGCTATCCATAACTCAGAATTATCAGTTCCATCAATAGCTATTAACCGACCATCAACAGAATTAATCACAACATCCTGAGCGCCATCCAAATTGACATCTGTAATAAGCGGGGGAGCAATGAATCCTTTCCCATTACCACTTGCTAATTTAATTGCGTTTGATATATCATCATTCAATACCTCTTTCAGATTGACTCGATATAAACTACCATCTATATTTTCTCCACCAGTCCCAAAGATGATATCTAGGATGCCAGTATTATCTCGATAAATTACAGGACAGGTATAGCTTTCCTTCCTATCGGGCATAGCTGCTTGAGCTATTAATTCTCCGGTCTTACCACTAAATATCATGAGCTTTCCACTAGGTCTATCTAATTGCTCAGGCGGTGCTTTTACAAATCCACCATATCCTGCTATTAATTCTTTTATTCCATCATCATTAATATCGTTGATCCATTGACAGCCATTAAAATTTAAAATGGTAGTGTCATTGTAGTAATCTGCGCTTGGATCATTTTTAAGATATTCCCAAATCACTGTGCCATCCTTACCATCTATAGCGTACAATATTGCTGATCGGCCACCTATAAAAACATCAGGCGTACCATCCCCAGTCACATCTTGAAAAATAGGAGAACCTACTATCTGATTCCTAGCAGGAACCTTCCATAGCATATTTCCATCAATGCCATCTAAAGCTATCACACCATGCTCAGTTTGCTTAAACTCCATAGCACCAGCACCCATCACGATATCCAATACCCCATCTGCATTTAAGTCTATTGCTTTAAGCGAAGAAGAAGATCCGACGTTGCTAATGTTTTGTTCCCATTTATCTGGCTCAAAAGATTGACAAGCATAGAAAGTCAATATGCTGACTAAAATTAGACTCGCAATCAAGTATCTTATATATGTAGAAATTATCTGCATTAAATAAATTAGGCTCAACAATTATAATCAATCTCTAGCCCTATTTTGAAACAATATTTTAATTGTTTTCTTTTAGTATTGAGTGTTGGGTGACTATGGATTAACTGTGATAACTATATCTTACATTAACTTGAATAAATTATTCTCAATAAGGTTGTTAAAAAGAGCAGGCATTTTATTTTGTTTGTTAACAGCGCTATCCTCTTATGATATCCTTGCTCAGGATGGAAATCTTGACTGGATTGCAGAACTTACAGAGGAGATTATGACAGAGACAGACTTATGCGAGAGATGTCAATGGGTAGCTCCTGAAATCACCAAAGTGGAATTCAATAATGAGTTCGTTTATTTTCTAAGGTATAATTGTGCAATCGATGAGTCGTTTGCAATTATGTATGATGCTGATGGAGTTATAGTCAGCCAGTGTTCTAACATAAATGGTGAAAGTAATTGTGATTTCGGTGGCAACGCATTTACCATCTATACCTTTGCAGAGACTATCATTCCTTTATGGTCATGTGAGACTGGATTCGTATGTGAGTTTGCAGAGGTGAACGGATTTGATAAGTTAGCCCCGATAGCGGTGCTTGATACCAAATGTATGGAAGGAATTAAAATCCTTCGAGCTTCTGATAAGTGGGTGTCTTATAATTGGGCAGGAGAAGGAGAGACTGGTAATGAATCAACTTTTGAGATTACAAAAAACGGAACTTATTCACTTTTTGTACAAGATGAAACAGGTTGCGAAATTTTTGGATCGATTACGATTGATGATGTTTCTAAACTTAGTGTTGAGATCAAAGGTCCATCATTTATCTGTGCAAATAGCAACGCTGAAATTACCGCACCGCCTTATAATAGTTATAAGTGGGCAGATGGTTCTTCTGCTTCTTCTTTGGAGATAATAGGTCCTGGTGAGTATGCGGTGACAGTGGTCAACGAGTCTGGATGTGAAGGCAGTGCATCTATAGAAATACAGCCTTATCCTGATCTCGACCTATCCATTGGTCTAGAAAACGCGTCTATAAATGAAGGTGAATCAATAAATATAGAAGCATTACTTGAAGACGAATCTAATTTCACAAATTACACTTGGGAAGGTGAAGGTGTTATTGATTGTGATACCTGTTCTATGGCAAATTTTTCCCCTAGGGTAAGCGGTGAATTAATGTTAAGTACAATCGATATTTTTGGATGTAGTAAGAAAGTATCATCTTTTGTGGAAGTGAAAGAATTGCCTTTGGAGGTATATACGCCTAATGTTCTCGACCCTAATGCTGAAGGGCAAAATCGATACTTCACTTTATTTGGAGGAAACAACTTAGATAGAATTTTAGTCTTAGCCATTTACGATCGTTGGGGTAATCTCATTTTTAACAAAAAAGATTTAGAAGCCAATTTACCAGAACAAGGTTGGAATGGAAAGATCAAAAACCAATCAATGCCTACTGGTACCTACACCTATTTTGCAGAAGTGATTTTTAAAAACGGGAAAGTGAAAATATTTAAAGGGTCAATACTTATGTTATAAATATCGTATCTTAAATAGTAAGTAAATCTTTTCAACTTAAACTCTAACCATGATGCACTTAAGAAATTTAGGACTCTTCCTACTACTAGTTATTACTATAGCTTGTTCGTCTAAAACAACCTCACCTTTGATTGAAGATGATAATAAACTAGGTCCTGCAGTTTCTCTTGAAGATCGATTAATGTCAACTCCAGGAATATTTATGCAAGGTAATCAGGTGAGGGTCCGAGGGGGCGACAATTCTTTCTTTGCTGATAGCGAGCCTTTATTTGAAATTAATGGTCAGGTCATTAGTGGCGGTTATATGGCAATTGTTAACGTTATAAGCGTAGAGGACATTAAATCTATAAGAGTGCTTAAGAACCCTACAGATTTGGCTATGTACGGTACCCGAGGTTCTAATGGAGTAGTGAAAATTAGGCTTAAGAACGAGAAATAAGTGGCATAAAAAAGCCACTAAGACTACTGGTGGTATAATTTATGAAGATAGTTTTTTCATACCCAGAATCTTAGTGGTCTTAATTCGTAGTTTGAGAGAATAATTCATCGAGATAATACGCTCGATTTCGTGTACTGTAGGCGTCTCTACACCCACCGTTGCCACTTCTCATCAAACTAACGCATAAGCCCTCTGAAGTGCTGTCTTCTGTGTGGCCTCTATTTAAAAAACAATGGCCTAGCTCGTGGAAAACCACGAATTCCTTACCTAAATCAGTACTTCGATCCCAATAAACATTATCAATAGTGACATGATTGGTCGAAAATCCTCCATATTGGCATGTACCAATGACGTTGTTTTCATCTATTGCATCTATATCACCACTTATTCTAGCCGTTTTAAGATCAATATTGAGACCTCTAGCTTTACCCTCCGCCTCAAAAATATCGTAGTAACCCCATAGACGAGGGTCTACATCTAAATATCCTTGTTCTTCTTCAACTGGCTGAGCAGCATCTCCAAATTCATCTAAGCAAGAGAACAATGAGAAAATTGAAAAAAATAGGGCAACTGGAATAATATGGGATCTCAACATATCTTAAAGATTTATGAATGATTAAATTTTAGAAGTATATGTATGAGCTATAGAGAGAGGTTTGTTGTGAGGGATAACACTGGGTATTACCAAGATTGTATATGGCAGTAGTAACGTAACTTTTGTTTAACACAACAAGGGCTCATTTTTTGTTTTTCTTAGGACTAAAAGTAGCATGCTATTTGAGTTATTAGAACTGCTCAATTACCGTATTTTTATCATTCTTATGTTATTTAAAAATTCCAGACAGCAAGTTTTAAAGTATCTGAAGCTAAGCTTCCTATTTAGTTGTGTATTCTTCATTTGTTGTCAAGAAGAACCATCAACTCAGTTTGTATCTCTAAACCCTAATCTCACTGGAGTAAATTTTGTGAATGAAATTATAGATACCAATGAATTAAATATTCTCAATTTCGAATACATCTATAATGGTGGTGGGGTAGCCATAGGAGATTTTAATGGTGATCAATTACAGGATATATTTTTCACGGCTAACATGAGTTCTAATGCCCTATATCTTAATAAGGGTGATATGCAATTTGAAGACATATCGGAAGCGTCAGGAATCACAAAAAATAAGCGATGGAGTTCTGGTGTCACATTGGTTGATATTAATCTTGATGGCTTACTTGATATCTATGTTTCAGCGACTGGGCATGATAATACACCTAACTTATCTAATCTACTTTATATAAATCAAGGAGTAGATGAAAACGGAATTCCAATTTTTATAGATCAAGCTGAGGTATATGGAGTAGATGACAGCTCTAACAGCACACAATCTGTGTTTTTTGATTATGACAATGATGGGGATCTTGATTTGTTAGTGATTACTAATGTTATGCCCGAGGATCGATCGCCTAGCAGGTTTAGGCCCAAAATAAAAGATGGAAGTTCCAACACGGACGATCATCTTTACGAAAACACTATGGATACATCTTTAGGACATCCAGTATTTAAAGAAGTAAGCGAACAAGCAGGAATATTAATAGAGGGATTTAGTCTTGGCGTAAATATTTGTGATATCAATAAAGACGGATGGAAAGATATTTATATCTCCAATGATTACTTGTCCAATGATCTTTTTTATATCAATAATCAAGATGGCACGTTCACGGATAGAGCAGACGAACTGTTTCAACATACCTCCTTCTCAGCCATGGGAATGGATGTTATAGACTTAGATAATGATAGTAATAGCGAGGTGATTGCAGTAGACATGTTACCTGAAGATAATTATAGACGTAAGACTATGTT
>CALFUQ010000102.1 GCA_937929885.1 uncultured Saprospiraceae bacterium | reverse complement strand
CTAGCTAGGAATATCATGATCACAGATCTCAGCGCAAAGAAATGGAATAGGCTAACAATGAAAGTGAAGAAGTTAGAGATTCTATTAGAATTCTCCTCCCAATAGATTTCAGTGTTCATGAAGTGGTAATCATTTACCTTTTAACTGATTCCCTTGGAATGGTATTTTGATTTAGAGTTATATTTCAATCATTGTTAAACAGCGTTGCTATTTCTTAATTACGAGATCGCTGTAAATGACTCCTTGACCATCCCCTAAGGTAATCACATACACTCCTGAAGCTAAGCCTGTCAAAGCGATTTGCTTGGATATTAATTGTGAATTTGATAAGCGTTTTGATATTACAGCTTTGCCATTAATATCCCAAATTCTCAAAGAAATAGGAGATGGATTCAATAGTTCTGCTTTAACATTTATCAAGTCTTCTGTAGGGTTTGGAAATATTGAAACCTGTTTAATTCTATCATTATCTATAATACCTGTAAGCAGTTCAAACGAAAACCAATTGATATTAAATAGAGGTTGAGTTATGGTAACTCTCAAAATAAACTGGCCTGTAGGTAAGGAGATGTTTTCTGTGGAGGTCTGCCATGACTGCCAGTCTCCAGTAGATGGAAATACAAAATCACCAATCTCGGTAACTCTATCTCGATCATCAATAAGTTCCATTTTTATCCCACCCATTTCTTCGAGAGCTGCAGTCCTTATGTCTACGGCATAATTACCTGCTTGTACAATGTTGATTTTATACTCCATAAAATCTCCAACATCTAAGAAGCCTACATTTTGTCCTCCTCCATTGTCAGTCGTGCTTTCTAGCTGTATGCCAGATTCATTAAAATAATCTTCAGCTTCAAACTTGCCAGGGATGGCGTACACAACGTCAAGACCATTTTCCACAATCTGGTCTTGAAATGTGGCTAACTTTGAACCGTCACTTGATTGTAAGTTCGACCCACTGTAACTTATCTTGATCTCGTCTCCAAATGATAATGCATCAGATAAAGTTACGATGAGCACTCTTGCGTTTTCATCATCGAGAGTTATGGATTCTATGTTGATAGTGTTTCCATTAGTAGTGACCATAAAATCATTAATGCTGAAGTTAGAAGATTTATCAAGAGGCTTGTCAATAGCAACTCTGATAGTAGTTTCATTGTCAGTTGCTGCACTTACATAACTTATGGCTTGTTGATTATTAGTTGCTTTTTTAATGAACTTAAAACTGCTGAGGTTAAAACCAGATCGATCAACATAGAATATGATTTTCTCATCTTCTTTTTCTAAATAAATATCTCTTACTGTTATCGTCTCCCAGTTTTGCCAGCCACTGGTATTAGGTACATCAGTCACTGGAGAAATTGCAGCGTCACCTATGGCAAAATGGAAAGCTCCATTCCCTTCGTTGGCAGCTACCCTGACTTCTACATTATACAATCCACTTTCTGCAACGTCCACACTGTACTGCATCCATTCATCTTTGTCCAGCCAGCCTACATTGTAACCATTGTAATTGATTACATCACTACCTTTCTCTATATCTACACCATCATTGCGATAGCTCCATCCATTATTCCATGCGGTAAAGTTGCCTGATGATACTCTGTAGTCAGCTACCTCATTATCCTTATACGCAACTCCGTAGATACCCATATCAAAATCAGTAGCATACACTACACCAGGTATATCCTGGATATTGTAAGGCACGGCCTCATCAGAATATACTTGTCTGAACATTGCATCGATTACATCCTTTTGGTAGGTGCAGTTTTCGATTTTTAAATCTTCAGTTAGCTGCATTAGGGTAGAGGTGGCATTGCTTACGCTTGGTTTATCTCCGTTGCCATTCCAGTAGTCTAATAAGTTTTGATATCGAGTGGTTTTGGTAATCGATAAAGGGCCAGCAATAGATTCTACCTTTTTCATCGGCCACCAAGCCCAACCTATCTTGTTCTCTTCCAGAAGTCTGATTGCATCTCCAAACCATACATTAGAGTTTTCTCCAGACTCACCTAAATATAGCGGTACACCAAATTCCTCTCTGATATTAAGTACCCATTGTATAGTTTCTCGATCGTTGTAAGACCAATACTTG
This sequence comes from uncultured Saprospiraceae bacterium, assembly GCA_937929885.1. Lineage (GTDB taxonomy): Bacteria > Bacteroidota > Bacteroidia > Chitinophagales > Saprospiraceae > CALFUQ01. Next base: position 774 of record CALFUQ010000102.1, on the reverse strand, counting down.
TGAGGAGAGTAAACTAGGTTGTCATCCCATGGAGGAGTGAGGTTAGTAAAGTCATTTGCAAACCAATTACCTTCTATAAATATGATATGCTTTTGGTCTACCTCTCTGATCGCTGAGGTTATCTCGAGATATAATTCTTTAAGAGGGATGTTGTTATCCATCTCCCAGTTGGTTTCATTAAGCAGATCATAACCTGCAACAATTGGCTCGTCTGCATATCGCTCAGCCAGTCTTTGCCAGAGGGCAACCGTCTTATCTCGATTATCTTGACTTTCCCACAGGCTTGGTTTAGAGGTGTCATAGTCAGAGATTGCTTCGTCTCTGCCTTGGCCGCCAGGAGCAGCGTGCAAATCTAGGATGACATACATCTCATTAGACTTGCACCACGAAATTAATTTGTCTGTTAATTCAAACCCTTTGTCTAGCCACGTATGCTTTCCTTTGATAGGCTCATCTTCTATAGGTAGGGTGTAGAGATTATAGTGCATGGGTAAACGCACTGAATTAAATCCCCACGATTTGAGAGAATCAATATCAGCTTTGGTTACATGATTGTCTAGCCATGCTTCGTAAAATTCATCGGTACTTTGTTTGCCAATGAGGTCTTCTATAGTTTTTTTTATTTTATGCTGAGGATTGGCGAAGCTTGCAGTCTGTAGCATATATCCTTCTTGCACCATCCAGCCACCTAAACCCATGCCTCTTAGTAAAACAGATTCTCCTTTTTCATTATGAATATCTTGCCCTGCAGCTCTAAGGAAGCTTTGCGAATAA
>CALFUQ010000101.1 GCA_937929885.1 uncultured Saprospiraceae bacterium | reverse complement strand
TTATTTGTGGGCTCTGTATAATTAATGGTAGCATAACAAGCTACATCACTACTAGAAGTTCCATAAGCCTGCAAAATTGCATTGCTATTACTTGCAGTATTGATCCCAAGAAGGGTTACAGTCTGGGGACTTGATGTATATGAAAATGTTTGACTATTACCATTAGCGACAACGACAAATCCACCTGGAGCTGTGTTTTCGTAGGATACAATTACTTTAAGATTATAAGCTCCTGAATTGCAGTTCAATGGCTCTACATATAAAATTTCCATTGCTGTACCGCCTGGTATCTCTACTATTTCTGTAATGGCAGCTGGGTTATCTCCTCCCCCACATAAAGATTTTACACTTACGTGATATTGTTTGCAATATTCTAAGCTAGTATTTATGCTCGCAGAAGTAGATGATGTAGTTGAATTATATAAGTATGAATTACTACCCTCTTCTCTTATCCTTACTTGATAACTAGATGCTGAGCCTAACCAAGAAACTGATAAGTTATTCTGCGTAATATTTGTAACATTAAGATTAGTGATTGCTAAGCAATTGATAGCTCCGCAGGCTCCTATACAAGATGCAGTGTTTAACTTGGCATTTACAACTGAGATGGAGTTGAGATCACAAGATTGTGTACCATTAGTCCATCCTACAGATGCTGCATCTACTATAGGGTCCATAATTTTGGGGCTCCTACCTGGGTTACCATCACACATACTTCCTATCTCATAATTATGCCCACATCCAAATAAGTGCCCAATCTCGTGCGACATCATTATTCTTAGTGCTTGGGTGTTGTTAGTGTATTTTCTAACGGCGGTATATCGCTGGTCACCACATATCTGATCTTGATAGGCTAAACCAGCAAAGTTATCATCATAAACTCTAGTCGTCCAAAATATTCCAATATCATAAGTCTCATTAAATCCTCCACTCTCGCCCCAGTTTCTGATAGCGTCTAATGCATCCCCTACATTATTATTTTGGCTCCATTGATCACAAGCCAGACATGATGCCATGACAACTTCCTTTATCCTAATATTTAGTTGGTCATCAAATTCATTATCATAATCTAAGCTTACCAGATTATAAATGCTTGCCAATGTGTTAATCACTCCATTAGCATTATTACCTTCTGCTACATACATCTGGTAATCAACAGCAATTGCTAACTCTACATCTAAACATGCTACACCATTGGATCTAACAGAAGTTGCTTGCTCCGATATCTCAGAAAGGACATCTGATTTTTTGCATTCATAATTATTTGATTCACTAATATCCTTTGCATTGTAGTAGACAAATTTGTTAGTGCTCGCACTTGCATCATAGGCAGTTAATGGCTCAAGCATATAAGTTGACTTACCATCGGATATATTCATCGACAGAAAACCATCAGATAACGTCACTGCAACATTAGAGTTAGGATTGTCAACTAGATAACCATGATATGTTGACAAGTTCAAATTAGGAATCTGAATATCCGCGTCTTTCCCAAGTAAACGCATCTGAGTACTTGGACCAAAAACTCCCGAGTCAGACAATTTTAAGCTCCAAGATTTATGATTATCAATAAGGATTTCTAGATCTAATTGTCCATCATTATTTAGAAGCTTATCTAGATCTGATAATTGAACTTCGAAAATCTCATACTTATTAACTACATTTTGGAGACTTTTAGATTTAGTCTCTGCAGATTGTACGAATCTTAAAATTTGACCATCGACAGAAGCAACTATTATACAAGATAACAGAAGCAAGAGAGCACCTATTTTACCAATTTTCCCCAAAATCTACTTAATTAACAGATAATCAGTGCAATATACATAACATTTAACCGTAATATGAAGCTTTATTTACTTTTTAACTGACCTCATTATCATATTAAATATTATGTATTCGTATCTAACCGAAAATCAATTCTTTGCACCAATTAGCACATTCTCAGCAATTGCTAAATCCAAAAATCTACTAATAGAAGCTCATGAAAATTACCAAAAGAGAGGTTTTAGAAATAGATGCATAATTGATAGTCCGCATGGACCATTAACTATGAGCATACCCCTCTCAAAAGGGAAAAATGAGAAGATGCCAGTAAAAGAGGTTACTATAAATTTCGATACAGACTGGAAGCGTCTGCACTTACAAACTATCCGCACATCATATGGTAGTGCTGCTTACTTTGATCATATCTACCCAGAAATAGAAAAATTGTATGATGGCCATGTAAAGTATTTATTCGATTTCAACTTTAAAATTCTAAACTGGTTAATTGAATTTATGGAGTTAGAATGCGAAATTGATTGTACAACAAACTATGCTAAGGAAATTATTAATGATAAAATAATAGACGTACGAAACCACCTTAAGTCGAAAAACTATACAGATGTAGATATGACTTTGCAACCTTATGCTCAAGTATTTGCGGAGAATCATAGTTTCTTAGCAAACTTAAGTATCATGGACTTGATCTTTTGCACTGGTAAGGCATCACTAACTTATCTTTCCTAAATTTGTAACTACTAGAATCTTCCACGTCTTAAGTATGTACGACGATCAATGAAAATAGTTACAAACGCTGACCTTGATCAGCAAAAATCCAAAGTAGAAAATATCATATCTGAGTTACATCAGATAACAAAAGATATAAATCACAAAGAATTAGAGCAGACTGTAGGTGACCTTATCGATCGGATAAAGGAGCCGTTTATGTTTGTGATAGTAGGCGAAGTAAAAGCAGGTAAGTCAAGTTTTATAAATGCTCTGCTAGATACAGGTGAAGAAATCTGTAAGGTAGCTGCCTCACCTATGACAGACACCATACAACAAATCTTATATGGTACTCCACAACGAGAAGAATCAGTCAATGAATATTTGAAAAAAATATATCTACCGATTGATGTATTAAAAGAAGTTGCCGTAGTAGATACACCTGGCACAAATACCATAGTAAAACATCATCAAGAAATTACGGAGCGGTTTATCCCCGCTTCTGATCTTATCGTTTTTGTCTTTGAATCTAAAAACCCATATCGCCAATCGGCTTGGGAGTTTTTTGATTATATACAGGATGAGTGGAGAAAGAAAATAATATTTATCCTCCAACAAAAAGATTTGATGGTTCCTGCAGATTTAGTTACTAATCTCGCTGGCGTAGCAGAACATGCTAAGAAAAAAGGTATTAGTGATCCGAATATTTTTGCAGTATCTGCTAAAATGGAATTAGAAGGGAAGCCCGAAGAAAGTGGTTATCCTGCTTTAAGAAAATACATAGATGAAAATATAACTGGAGGTAAAGCACCATTTTTAAAGTTAAAAAACAACATCTCTACTGCGAGTACGATCAATGATAAAATTTTCAAAGGTCTAGTGATTAGAAAAGAACAATATGAAGCAGACGAAAGATTTAGAACAGATATCAAAGAGTCACTCGAAAATCAAAAGCTTAAGTCGTCCAAGCAAGTTGATGTATTGATAGAAAATCTTCTAAGTGAATACGATCGTATTACACGAAAGAAGGAAGAAGAACTGGGATCAGGACTTTCATTTTTTCCTTTGGTCAAGCGGTCTTTTAAGTCTATGCTTAGCATGGATACAGGCCCCAAAGAGTGGTTAGGAAAGATGGTAAAAGATTTTGAGCAAGAACTAAACTATAAACTCAAAGAAAAGCTAAACAACGGCGTAGTAGATATTGCTGAGAGCATCCAAGATATGGGTAAGATCATAGATCTTAAAATCAGAAATAGTGAAACGATACTAAAAGACAATCACGAAATATTTAGCGATATCGCTGAGCGACGAGCAAACGTTTTGAGGGATCTTCAAAATGCCTTTGCTAAGTTCCTTGCTACAACCGAAAATTTCTATGATGAGTCCTTGTCTTCCGAATCAGGAAATATGGCCCCTAACTTAGCTGCTGGAGGTGGAATCGCTATAGTAGGTGTGATACTTGCCACCGTTACTAACGGGATGGTATTTGATATTACTGGAGGGATACTTACTACTGTAGGTTTGATGTTCGCAGGAGTCACCGTCGGGCTTAAGAAAAGAAAAATCCTTAATGGCTTTAAAAGCGAAATAGAAAAAGGAAGAGAGAAATTACGCTTTGAAGTAGGAGAAAAACTTAAATCCTATATCGAGAAAATAAAATCTAGAATTGACAACAACTTTAATGACTTTGATACGCACTTACAGAAAGAAGAGCAAAAAATATCTGATCTAGAATCTAGAATACTGTCGGTAGAAAA
>CALFUQ010000100.1 GCA_937929885.1 uncultured Saprospiraceae bacterium | reverse complement strand
TCCTCATAGGCCCATACATTATTACCTCTAGTAATTGTATACTCAGGACCTTCTACGCCATCAGTATCATGCCACCCAAATGGAGATGCAAAATCAAAGGCAGGGCTTTCCACTAATGTATGGTCACCGTGAATTGGGCTTTCTACAGGCAATTGAAAAACTCTATAAGTTGCACCATCTGCCGCACTATAATCTGAAAATGAATTATTCTTTACTACATGGTTATGACTATGATCTTTACATTTAGTTTGTCTACCAAATGCACCTTCCTCAAACTTGCAATACAATGTCTGATTGTAATTTTTGATAAGCTCACCAGTATGAGCATCTATCATCCCATTCCAATAATCAGCAGTTGCACTCATCTGTACTTCTAGATTCCATGCTAGATACACATCACCCACTCGATCTTGGAAATAAACTAGGTTAACAGGAATATCTGATTTAGTAAAGCTTGCTTTGGAGAATGTGTTTTTAAACTGACCAGTTTTTTTAAGCAGTGCAGGTAGTTGGTCGTATTTGATATCTAATTTTTTAGCAAAGTACTCTAGAGCTTGCTCTGGTGATAGCTTGGGAGTATCAGTTTTAATCTTTGATTTTAGGTCAGAGATATGATTGCTATTTGCAATTATATTCTCTCCATTCTTTAGATTGAAGTTTGTGATCGCATTAAATACTGGTATCCCATTATGTAATTGCTGGACATAAAGATGTGTTACTCCATTATGCTTAGAAGTATAGACATCTGTTATCTGATATTCTTTGATATCGCTATCCGTGAGTGACCATTCCTCTTGGTGTTCTAAAAGTAGATTTTTGGTAAGGCTCTTATAGTCGGTTTGTTGAGCATTTGTAATATAGCCTAATGCACATATCAACAGGCTCAAAATCAATTTCTTGTCAATCATCTTATTATACTTCTAAAAATCTAAAATACATCAATTGGTATTCAATCACTACCACTTATACATAACTATAAAGGTCCAAGACATATTTCTGTACTGTTAGGGTTTTCATAAAGTTCCACAGTGAGATCTTAATGAAGAAATCAACCAAATTAATTATCCTTAAAAACCTAGTACATTTGCGCTATTCATGAGAGAAAAAGAAGAAAATAAATCCCAAAAACAGCTATTAGTAATCGGTAAGCATCCTGTTATCGACTTACTGCAAAATGGTAAGCCAGTACAGAAAGTTTTTATTCTTAAGACCCTAAAGGGACCTACTGAGGTAGATGTCAGGAGACTGACAAGTGAATCTAATATCCCACTGTCACGAGTTGATAATTATAAACTTGATAAACTATCTAAGCACAAAAACCACCAAGGTCTTGTAGCACTCACCTCTCCTATCGCTTTTCAAAAAATAGAAGATATAATTCCTCACATCTATGAATCTGATCAGACACCTCTAATATTAATCTTAGATCATGTTACTGATGTGCGCAACTTTGGTGCGATAGCGAGGTCAGCTTTAGCACTCGGGGTGCATGCAATTATAATTCCGTCGAAGGGTACCGCAGCAATCAATAAGGATGCTATCAAAAGCTCTGCTGGAGCAATCTTAGATATCCCTATCTGTAGAATGTCCAACTTAGTAGATGCTATTGACTTCCTAAAAAATAGTGGGATAGCAACCTATAGCTCGACGCTACGAAACGCAAAAAACATAGGTGAGATAGACTTCACTTCGCCTACTGCGATTGTTATAGGATCAGAGGACCATGGAGTAGATAACACTGTAGTAAAGGTCAGTGATGGCTTATTTAAAATCCCACAGAGCGAGGACGTCGATTCTCTTAATGTCTCTGTAGCTACTGGTATCATATTGTATGAGGTCAACCGTCAACGATTTGCTAGCTCCATTAAAACCTAAATGTCTAACCTTTTGAACTCTTTAGGTTATTCTATTTGTTAATAAAGAAATGTTTTATTAAACCACTTCGAGTATATTGCAAAATATTTAATAAATGTATCATATGAATAAGATTTTCAAGTCATTTAAGTACTTATTAAGTGCATTGTTATTGGTATCACTAGTCGCAAGCTGTAAGACTAGCAAGGGTCAGTTAGACGATGCTGCACAATCAGTAACTAAAACAGTCAAAGACGAAAAATTAGCAAATGCGCTCTTATGGAAGATAAGTGGAAATGAACTTGCGCAACCTTCTTATTTATATGGGACCATTCATATCATCGACAAGGATGATTTTTTCTTGCCTGAGGGGACGCTTGGAGCAATAGAGGATAGTGAAAAGATGGTCTTCGAAATCAACATGGAAGACATGAGTGATATGAGTGCAGCGATGGGTTTAATGCAAAAAGCATTTATGGCTGATAATCTAACGCTCAAAGATTTATTATCTGAAACAGATTATAAATTAGTAGGAGATCATTTCAAGAAAATAGGTTTCCCGTTAATGTTTTTAGAAAGGATCAAGCCTATGTTTCTGACCGTATTTGCATCAGGAGATATGGACCCCATGGATATGAAGACAGGTAAGATTAAGTCTTATGAAATGGAATTCATGGAAATAGCTCAAAATTCTAAAATGCCTATGGGTGGATTGGAGACTATAGATTTTCAGATGAGTGTTTTCGACAGCATCCCTTACAAAGCACAAGCACAGATGCTGGTAGAGAGTATCCAATCTGGAGACACAGGTACTGACCAGTTTAAGCAGATGGTAGATATCTACAAGGCTCAAGACCTTAATGCAATGCAAGAGATGTTTGCAGCTGAGGAAGGAGGTCTTGAAGGATATGATGATATCTTAATAGTAGGTAGAAATAAAAACTGGATTCCCCAGATGGTAGATATGATGGGTATACAACCGACTTTCTTTGCCGTAGGTGCTGGGCATCTTGGAGGTGAATATGGAGTTATAAATCTGCTGAAAGAAAAGGGGTACACACTGACTCCTTTTACTAGTAAGAAGATTTAAGATTACATCTATTTAGTACATTTTAGGATTGGGTTTCTTCAGATATAATTTGAGGTAATAAGCGATATCTATGGAAGAACATCTAGTCTCGTTTAATCATATTCCGATAGTAAATATTTCGTCCATCGGAGTTAGCTTCCATTATATCTATTAAGTCATCATTGTTAAGATCAGCAAATTTAATATCGTAAGTATTAAATTCTTTCTCGCTTAATTGAATTTTTGTGTAGGTCTCACCATTCCCTTCATTACGGTAGACCGCATTAGGAGATCCGTAGTTACCTATCAAAATATCAATATCCCCATCCATATCAAAGTCGCCAGTGTCTAATGAGTAACTAGCATCATTTAGCGTATCTAAGACAATACTTTCAGTAAAAGACAAGTCCTTTTTCCCAAAGTAGATTTGATTAGGTTCTCTAATGTTTGCTGTAACCAAGTCAACATAACCATCTTGATTAAGATCACCGATAGCTACACTTCTTGTCTCGTCATTACCACTTCCAAAAGGAATTTTTTCCGTAAAACTCAACTTTTCATTTAGGTATATAAAGTTTTGTCCTCCATCCCTGTTAGCTAGGATTAGATCCTTGTCTCCATCTTTATCAATATCAAATAGTTCTACATCGATTGTACTATCATCCTCTGAACCAAAGTTGACTGTCTCTGTAAAATAACCTTTCCCGTCATTCAAACAGATCTCATTAACTGCTCTCCTATTGGTGATTATTATATCTATATCAGTATCTCCATCTATATCTCCTAAGGTTATATTTCTAGTCGGGCTATTGATATCCCCAAATCCTCCCCTATCCGAAAATTCTCCCTTACCGTCATTAAAAAATAATCTGTTAGGAGCTTTATCATTTCCTATTACAATATCTAAGTCTCCATCTTGATCTAGATCTGCAAGCTCAGCAGCATAGCTAGTAGACTTATAAATTCCTAAATCTTTAGAGACCGTATAAGTACCAGAACCATTATTAAAATAGATTTCATTTTGATCTGGCCAATGTCTACCATTCGCAACTATAACATCTACATCGCCATCATTATCAATATCCCCATGTGCTATCGAGGCAGTCCTTTTAGTCTCTGTGCCAAAGGAAAATCGATCACCTCCTGGATTACGAAACGTCGGAGATTGACTGTAAGAGATACATACAGACAATATGAATACTGCAGTAATTAAACATTTAACCATAATGGAAATTATTGATAAAGGAAAGATAAAGTATAAAACCTTAAGAATCTCCTTGTTCTAGGTATGCCCGGAGATCTTCAACTTGCTGATCGCTCATTTTCTCTTGGGTGTACTGTGGCATATATGACTTCTTGCCGCCCTTAGGGTAAGTGCCATATCTGATTACCTGATATATAGAATGCATACTAAACTTGCCAGCTTTATTCTTAAGATAATTAAGCGACATCTTATCATTACCAAGATTGAAGTAAGAGTACCTCATGTTAAAGTGGCAATGAAGGCAGCTATTATCATAGATAAGTTTACCGTTTTTAGGATCACCTTTAAGGTCGTAACCTTCTTTTCTATTCTCTGGTGGAAGGGCAAAATCTGCAGCCGAGGCCGTAAGAAATCTGTCTTTTACAAATTGTTTTGTCGAATTTACAATGGAGTCAGATTTACTAAGTGATTCATCAACAATTGTAATCTCTTTTTCAGATAAGTTTAGATCAGATAGTTTCAAGTCTATTGTCCACATATAGGCCAATATAGACTCAACTTCCCAATCATGTAGTTTTCTTCCTTGTGCGCATTCAACCGCACATAATTGGATCGCTTCTCGGATATCTCCTCTTGCAGGCTTTACTAGTTCTTTATACTTCTTTTCGTAATCTCCATTATAAAAACTATCCCTATTAACCGCGCCATAGAGTGTAGTCCCTTGCAAAAATGGTAGCCCTTGCTGATCGGTATAAATTAATCTTGCTTGTGCATCATTTACTGATAGATCAGGATCCTCTCGCTCAACATTATGACACGAGGTACAGACAAAATGCTTACTCTGTCTCTTAGATTTTTTCAATCCACCCCTTTTAGAAAATCCTCTTTTGATTATATCTTCTCCGATCTCAGCAGATACATTCTTAATGTCTTTAGGTTTCTTAGCAGAGAAGTCCTCTCCCATCTGCTCTAATAAACTTGCAACAGACGTATCTCCTGATATTACAAGCTTATCTGACTCAACTAAAGAAGGAATCATCAATGCCATCAGAGCTAAAAGAAAACTAACTGCGTACTTCATAATATTAAAGTGAGAATAATCTCGATACCGTAAATCCTAATCTAAACTCACCATCCCCCCAATTAGAACGAGTATAAGGGATATAATCTGTCTCTTCTATGCCTGTTGAATTTGTTAAATTTATCTGAAAAACGTGCCCTCCATGGGTATCAAATTCGAATCCTACTCCAAGCGCTGGATAAAATCCATTCTCTGTAGTTCTAAGCGCAGAAAAAGGAACTGTAGCATCGAAGATTAATCCAAAAACTTTAGTCACTTGGAGACGCATAGCAGCTCCAGCAGATACCAAATCATTTTGATCATCATCAGAAACGATGTTTCTATATGTCCATGCCGCGTTTGCTTGCAATGAGAATCTCTCTCCAAATTTTCTAGCAGCATAGATGCCTAGATGATAAGATAATCTATGAGCTTCCTTATCAAAGAAGTGTAATACACCTTCAGTCTGGCTTTTTTGCATAGTTGAATAAGAAGACCTACCCAACACAGTTAAGCTAAATGGAAGATTACCATTTATCTCTTGTTTCATGATCGCGATTTTGAGTAAGCCAAGTACATTTTGTTTTAAAGGCCCTGAACCCTTGGTTCTACTCACGCCTATCGTAATATTATCGTTGATACCATACTCTAGCGCCATCGCAACATCTGCTGCATTCTCTAATCCATAAAATGTAGGCCAACCTCCAGCTGCCCCAGCAAGATCTCCGAATCTATGCGTAATTCTAAAATCTAGTTTGCGGGCTTTGAGTGTCTCTACGGAATGTGCATTTATAACTCTTGTATCCTTAAATGTCTTAATTACCTTTTGCTCTGACTTTTCGTCCATAACATCATCTTGAGCCTGTAAGCTGAAACAGGCTAAGAGAAAAATAATAACAGCAAAGTGATTGTATTTAATTTTCATTGTAATTATTTAAAACCCAACAGGTAACAAGATCTAATTCGTCCTGTGTGAGTGAGGTTGGTCCATCAGCATAGTTTGGGGGCATGTCTCTTGCAACTAATACACTATTCTCAAATTTATTAGGTGTAAGCCATGGCTTCATAGCTTGGTAGGTACGATAATCGCCTGGTGCAGCACCAGAACCATCATGACATCCAGAATAGGCACAGGATGTATTTATGATTTCTTCTATCTCAATAGCATAGGTTACTTCACCTACACAGTTAGTTTCTACAGGTGTCACCATATCTCTGGTGCAAGAAAAAAGAAAGATTATCGTAACAAAAACGAAAAATTTGTGTTTCTGAACTATCATATGCATAAATTCGAAGCGAATTTACTACTTAACATATTATAAAAAAGTAAATATTAATTAAAAGTTATACAAAATGTATCCAATAGAACTAGTTACACCAATGGCCAAAGACCTTACTGATTTTGGCTTTAATGAATTGAATACTCCTGAGCAGGTAGATGAAGTGATGGCTAACAAAGAGGGTACCATGCTAATCGTGGTAAACTCAGTGTGCGGATGTGCAGCAGCTAATGCTAGACCAGGTGCTAAACTTGCGATGCAAAATGCTAAAGTGCCTACCAAGGCATACACTGTTTTTGCAGGTGTACATAAAGAAGCTACAGATAGAGCAAGGGATTATTTTCTTCCTTATCCTCCTTCATCTCCTTCTATGGCGATATTTAAAGATGGTAAGCTAGTACATATGCTTGAGCGTCATCATATTGAAGGTAATAGTGCTCAAGCAATTGGTCAGAACCTTGCGCAGGCGTTTGACGAGTATTGTTAAACAAATCGTAATTCCCAAGTCTAGTTTTTCATTTTAATACTTACAACTGCTTAGTTGAGTTTAATTAGTATGCCTAATACTTAACTAACCTATGCAAAGAATCTTCTTAGCTTTCTTAATACTATCTTTTGGCATAAGTATCTCTAGTGCTCAAGAGATAGATACCTTAACTCTCAAAACTGAGGTAGAAAACTTAAAAACAGGTAAAAGCAGGAAGGCATTTTTGCAAAGAATACTAGACGAGGACCAAAAATATAGAGGCAATAGCACTAACGATACACTAGATTTTTTACATCTAATTTCTGTTTCATATTATTTCAATGAATATGGATTTCCAAAGAAAAAAGATTTTGGAGCTGCTGCTGATGCCTTGTGGTTAGTTTATGCTCATAGTAAATGGAAAGAGACAAGCAGGATAAGTTTCCCTTTGATATTGAAAGGCTTTTTGATAGGAGAAATTAAACAATCTGATATTAGGAATTACTTTACAAGTAGGTTTCACAAATTTGATGACTACCGTTTTAAGACTATGCCTATTAAAGCTTTACTAGAATCTTGTGAAGTAGAACGAGGAGATAAAATCTCAATTAAAAATCTAATAAAAGCTAAGTCTCAAATTGATAGTCTAGCATCTATTAAAATAGTAAATAGATCAAACTGGAAAACTGATCCTATCTCTAACTCTTATGAAGTTAATGGAGAACAATTAGTTCAGAATTTCGACCCGCAATTAATAACGATAATTGAAAGGGTGGATGGTCGATTATTTCTAATTGAAAATATCTATAAAGACTATCTACCTGCACCAACTGAATTAATTAATATTAACGGTAACCGATACAGATACAAACACAAAACAGCCTCAGACCACTACTTTGAATTCTTAAAGGACAAAATATTATACAAGAATAAGACTGAAACCTTACAAGTGTATAATAAAACTGCAGTTAGTAAAGGTTATAATTCTAAGTATAGATAAAATACCATAAGTTTTAATAATATTGGGTTTGAAAATTTACTATGACACAACCCAACCTCCCTGGAGATCCTTCTCTAGTAAGCACAGACGAACAACTGAATTCTCTTATAGAATCAGACAACTTTAATCATAAGTACTCCGTAGAAGACTTCTTCAGAAATCCTGATAAATCAAATTTTAGCATTTCTAAAGATGGAACTCATTATGCATTTTTAGGCCCTTATGAGCGGAGGAGAAATATTTTCGTACAGAAGATTGGTAGTGATGAAACGACTCAGATAACTTTCGAAAAAGAAAGAGATATTCCTGGTTTTGGATGGGCAAATGATAATCGACTTATCTATATCAAGGATGACGGTGGCGATGAAAATTTTAAATTATTTGCAGTAGATCGTGACGGCTCCAACCCTCTTGACTTAACCCCATTCGAAAAAATTAGGATTAATATAATCGATTCACTTCCTAACGATGATGCTCACATGATTATCGGTATGAATAAGGAGAACCCTATGCTCTTCGAGCCATACAAGATTAATATCGAAAACGGAGAGTTTGCTAAAATTGCAACTAACGATAATCCAGAAGAGCCACTTGAAGGATGGATGACCGATAACCAAGGTCGATTACGCATAGCTATGCGCACCACTGATGGTGTTAATCATACCCTTCTTTATCGTGATAATGAAGACGAAGAATTTAGGGATATTATCACTACAGATTTTACAGAGCAAATATCCCCCGCGCATTTCGATGCGGAGGATTCTCATATACTTTATGTTGTATCTAACCTTGGGAGAGACAAAACTGTTCTTACTAAATTTGATATGCATGCAAAAAAAGAAACTGGAGAAGTAATATTCTCTCATGATGAAGTGGATACAGGAGGACTGATCTGGTCGCGCAAAAAGAAGAAAGCAACTGGCATAACTTATACTACCTGGAAAAGTCATATAGAATTTCTAGATGATGATCGAGCAACCTTACAAAATCGCTGGCACGAACTCATCCCTGGTTCTTATGAGATTAATGCATCAAGTGCAGATAGAGAAGAAGAAAAATGGATACTAAGATCATACAGCGATAGATCACTAGGTGCTTACTATCTGTATGAACGGACCAATGATACTGTGACAAAAATCTGTGACATCAGCGACTGGATAGATGAAGATGATATGTCAGAGATGAAGCCGATCACTTATACTACTAGAGATGGCCTGCTGATCAATGGCTACTTAAGCCTTCCAAAAAATAAACAAAAAGATGTACCACTGATTGTACACCCTCATGGAGGACCATGGGTTAGAGATGGATGGGGCTATAACCCCGCGATTCAATTAATGACGAGCAGAGGATATGCGGTATTCCAAATGAATTATAGGGGTAGTACTGGCTATGGGAAAGCATTC
>CALFUQ010000099.1 GCA_937929885.1 uncultured Saprospiraceae bacterium | reverse complement strand
CCAGTAAAGGATATGAAGGAAACAGCAAGCAAGGAAGAGGTAGATAGGAATCAATAGTAGCAATTAGTATACAAACGACATTAAAATTAACCACATAAGCATATTTTAATCAAACCATAGTGCGTTTTCTAATAAATGGATTACTCCAGGTATAATTAAGCTCACAAATTATTAAAGTACAACAAAATACACATTACAATATAATATAATTTGTATTTTTATAAAAAGGTGGAATATGTGTAAAAAGCTGTTAATTTTCTTGGTGTGGACGATAGCGAGTTCTACGGTTTTTGGTCAGATGAATATCGATGGTGAAGTACGCTATGGTAACGAGTGGGTAGACTTTAACAAAACCTACTTTAAGATAAAACTGGCAGAAGACGGAATTTATAGATTGACAGCTACAGAACTCTCTGCTGCAGGGTTTCCTATAGATCAGATTAGGGGTAGGGATTTACAGCTTTATTACTTTGGTGAGCAAGTGCCGATTACGGTGAGCACGACTAATCAAATGGGTGGCGATGACTACATAGATTTTCATGGTGTAAAAAATAGGGGAGAATTAGATAGACACATCTACGATGAACCTGACATCAGACAACTCAACCCAGATTATAGTCTTATCTCTGATACTTCGTCGTATTTTCTTACTTGGGATAATGCAAACAATAATAGGTTTACAGAAATAGAAAATGATTTATCCTCTAACCTTCCCGATAAAGAAGAATACTACTGGGAGATAGAAGAGCAAATATTTACCGAGTATCACCACAAGCCGATAAGAAATGAGGCAAGATTTACCAGTCTTGACGTTGGTGAAGGATTCGGTGCAGATTTAGAAAATGATAACAACTTTGAACTTAACACATCTGAAGTTTTTTTAGGTGGTCCAAATGCAAAGCTAGACATACGCTTTGCAGCTGGAGACAACAATCACCTTCTAGAATTGAGTTTTGAAAATCAAGTAATTAAAAGAGACACTTTTTCTAGCTACGACCTTAAAAGCTATACCGAAGAGATTGAAATAAATCAACTAGATAATTCTGTAGATATTAACCTCAAAGGATTGGGTGGCGAACTTAAAGATAGATATGTGGTATCAAGAGTGGCCATTACGTATCCTAGAAATTTTTCGTTTAACAATGAATCTGAGTTAAAGATATTGATACCAGCAAATGGTCGAGAGCAATATGTAGAAATCGAAAATTATAATAGTCAGATAATAGCACCGATAGTATTTGATGTCAATGCGGGAATATATTTGCAAGGAGAAGTATCTGGAGGGCGCTTAAAGTTCCTACTGCCAAGGTCTAATGAGGATAGAGAGATACTGATAACTCACGAGAGTCAATACAAGACGATATCAACAGTAGAGGAGATTACTTTTAGAGATTATAGTAAGCTAGATCCTGAGTACATAATCCTCACGGGAAATAAAATTTACTCTGACAATTCACTTGGAGAAAATGTGATCGAGTCATATGCTAATTATAGACAATCAGTAGAAGGAGGAAGCTTTGATGTTGATGTTGTATTTGCAGAAGAACTTTATAATCAGTTTGGGTATGGTATAGACCGACATGCTATCTCTGTCAGAAATTTTGGTCAGTACATAAAAGATAGGTGGAAATCTGCAGAGTATATATTCATACTAGGTAAGGGACTAGAGTATAATATTTATAGAACACCCGAACAAATAGCTGAGCGAGAAAGACAAAACTTCAGCGTTCCTACATTTGGTAACCCAGGTAGTGATAATCTTTTGTTTTCGACTCTTGGGAGTTCTGCTCCCATATTACCTGTCGGGAGGATTGCTGGCAGAAATGCGTCAGAGATAAAACTATACCTAGATAAAGTTAAGATACATGAGAATCCTATAGAAAATAGTCAAAGCATAGAAGATCAGTTATGGAGAAAAAGAATCATGCACTTATCTGGAGGTGATCAAGATCAACTACAGAATGTAATTTTTAACTTCCTGGATAGCATGCAAACTGTTGCTAACCAAGGTAGCATAGGAGCTAATGTTACTACTTTCAGGAAGCTATCTTCAGACGCGATTCAAACTTCTACAACAGCAGAAATTACTAATCTTCTAAATGAAGGTGTTTCTATAGTAACCTTTTTTGGTCACGCCTCCCTTGGTGTCTTTGACTTTAGTATTGATCAACCAGAAGACTGGAATAACTTTGGTAAGTACCCACTGTTTATGTCTTTAGGCTGTTTATCGGGAGACATACATAGTGACGTACAAAGCTTGAGTATCAATTACGTATTGGAAGAAGACAGAGCGGCTATTGCGTTTTTGGCATCATCAGGAAATGCCTATGTGGGGCCATCATTTAATTCTGGCCTAGATGTGTATTTAAGCTTGAGTGGAGATATGTATGCAGAGCCTATAGGAAAAGTGATATTAGAATCGCTCAGAAAAAGAGATGCAAATAAATCATTACAAGTACAGTCTCTTAATGAGCAACTAACGTTGCATGGCGATCCAGCTATAAGGCTACATAAGCAAGTAGATGGTGCAGATATGATCATAGATTTTGAATCTGTAAAGACAGAACCTGCCATAGTCAGTACCAATCTAGATAGCTTTGATGTGTTTTTTGATCTTTATAATCTTGGGAAGGGAATAACCGCAAACTCACAAATTGAGATTAGACACTTATCTCCAGATGGCTCCTTGCTTTATGCTGACACACTAGACGTATTGCTGCCAGGTTATGTTAATACCATAAGAGCAAAATTACCAACACAAGGAATCAGCGCGACAGGAAAAAACTCCCTAGAAATAAATCTAGATATAAATAATAGTATAGTTGAGCTACCTGATCCTGCAGCAGAAGAAAACAATAGTCTCAAGACTAACGAAGGAGCGGAGCAAGCTTTTTGTTTTTATATATTGGATACAGGGGCAACCCCAGTAAGTCCATCACAGTACACTATAGTCACAGATAATGATCTTACCTTGAAGGCATCCACGAGTAATGGGTTTCTGGAAACACAAAAGTTTATTATACAAATAGATACTACGGAGTTATTTAATAGTCCACTGCTTGAGCAAGGAGAAGTGACACAAGGAGGAGGATTGATAGAATGGAAGCCAAGCATACAACTAGAAGAAGAAACAGTTTACTATTGGAGAATTAGCCCTGAGACTACCATCGCAAGAGAAGGGTTTCTTTGGCAGAGTAGTTCATTTGTCTATTTGCCGAATGGTCAGAAAGGGTGGAATCAAAGCCACTACTTCCAAGCGCTCTCAGGAGTGTATGACGGATTAGATTTGCCAGTATCTAGACAACTCCAATTCGACACGTCAGGATTTAATATTTCTATTTTTAATAATAATGAACTGTCAGATCGAGAACGAGGATTGCAATTTAATTTTGAGACTTTCGCTGGGTCTGTTAGACCATGGGATTTTATTGATGAAGGAATTGCTGTTGTATGGGGAGATGCAATTACAGGTGGACTTAGGTTTAATGTTGATGGAGAATTTGATAGTAGGGATGTAGGGTCAAACCAAAGATTTTTTGCTTATGATACTCAGAAGCAAAGAGATAGAGAAAGTTTAATCAATCTATTGACGAATGTTATTCCAGATGGAAGTTTTGTGTATATCATAGGAATAGCAAATGAAACAACTGCTAGCTATGGCCTAGAGTTTTGGGAAGAAGACCTAGCTACTCAGGGCACCACAATTTTTGAGATACTAGAAAACGAAGGAGCAACTCAAATAAGATCTTTACTTACCAATGGAACAGTTCCTTATAATTTTGTTTATGTCAAAGGAGAAGGTGGAGACACAGCAGAAGGTGTTGCAGACGCAACAGGATTTATTAAAACAGATTACTTCGTAACCAGTAAGAAGATTGACGGAAGCATAAGATCTACTAAAATTGGCCCTGTTAAATCCTGGGATAAATTACTTTGGGAAGAATCCAAAGTTGAAGAAACAGACACTTCAGTAATGAAAATTTATGGTATAGATCGTAACGGTCTAGAAACAGCCCTTGATACTTCCATAATAGATAAAATCTACGATTTAAGTAATTATGATGCTGCTCAGTATCCTTGTATGAGGCTTGAGTATTATGCAAAAGATGAATCAAGAAGAACGTCGCCTATCTTAGATTACTGGAGAGTTCAGTACGAAGAGCTACCTGAGGCGGCTCTTAACCCAGAAGCGCTATTGGTTTTTCAAGCAGATACTTTAGAACAAGGAGAGGAATTAGTTTTTGAGATAGCTGTGGATAATATTAGCGCTAGCGATATGGACAGCTTATTAGTCCATTATAAATTACTTAACTCCGCCAACCAAGAAACCATTGATATAATAAGGATGGAACCCCTACCAAAGGATGGTGTGATCACTGCAACCTTTAATAAAAACACTATCGAACTAAATGGAAAGTATCAGTTTAGTGTAGAGATAAACCCTAACGAAGATCAGCCAGAGCAATACTCCTTTAACAACTTTGCAATCAAGGAATTTTATGTGAGAGGGGATATTAAAAATCCACTCTTGGATGTCACTTTCGATGGGGTACATATTTTAGATGGAGATATTGTTTCGCCGAGCCCATGCATCTTAATCGAACTTAATGATGACAATAAGTTTTTACCGATTACTGATATATCAGCATTCGAATTAATGTTACTTTATCCAGGCCAAACAGAGGCACAGAGTATATCACTATCAGACCCTAATCTTAAGTTTACTCCAGCGGATGAAGAAAACAACAGCGCAACACTAGAGTATAAACCAGAACTAGAGGAAGGTACATACAAGCTATTCGTGCAAGGTAAAGACGCATCAGGTAATGACTCAGCAAGTAAAAACTTTGAAGCAACCTTCGAAGTTGTTAGAGCAAGAGAAATTACAAATGTTCTTAATTACCCGAATCCATTTTCTACCTCCACACAATTTGTGTTTACGCTGACAGGGGAGGTGCCAGATGTATTTACAATTAGGATAATGACTATGTCAGGCAAAGTGGTTAAAGAGATTACCAAAGAGGAATTAGGAGAAATCCGACTAGGAGTAAATAAAACTAAGTATAGGTGGAACGGAAGAGATGACTTTGGTAATCAACTAGGGAATGGAGTTTACTTGTATAAAGTGATTATGAGTAGTAATAGTGGAGAGGATTACGAGAAACGATTCAACAGAACAGATCAATACTTTACCCAAGGAATAGGCAAGATGGTCTTGCTCAGGTAAAAAGAATAATGAAAAGTAAAATGCCCTATAGATCTAAACCTCTATGGGGCATTTCTATAAATAGAGTATGCTCCTAAAGTTCAAATTTGCGATTTTCTATTTCCTATATTTTGAAAAGTATTTGCTTTACAAATTTGTATACCCAGGACATGCAGAAGAGCACCTTGTAGAGAAAGCAATGTATCCTAGACTTGCACTTAAACTGATCGGCATACCCGTAGGAAATAATTGCAGAATTAGGAATGGTCTAGTCCTTTATAACTATAACAAAGGAAATTTAACGATAGGAAACAATGTGCATATTGGAAAAGGAGTATTACTTGATCTCAGTGAGAAAATCACGATTGGGGACAACTGCACCATCTCTATGGGCTCTAAGATTCTCACCCATCAAGACCTTGGAGACTCTTCTTTATCCTCATCATATCCAAAATCGTCTTCTCCTATTACGATAGCTGAGAACGTTTATATAGGAGCTAATGCCCTAATACTCCACACTACGGAAAAGGTATCTCCTAAAACGCTATTAGCCTCCAACTCAACCCTAGATGTAATGACAGAAGCAAACTCTGTTTATGCAGGAAGCCCAGCGGTCATGAAAAAAAACGTGATAACCTAAGATGTCTATTAAAGCTAAATTTATAGACAGTATCAGGTGGAATGCACTTTCAACTATAGGAGTTGCCGTTCTCGAGATTTTGAGATTATTCATTTTATTAAGACTCTTATCAGATTTCGAGTTTGGACTATTTGCACTGGCAAGTATTGTTTTATTCTATGTTGATGCACTTAATGATATTGGGTTTAGCGGAGCGATCATTCATAAAAAAATTAATGCACCAGATAAGCTATCCTCTATTTACTGGTTCACAGTATTTTTGAATTTCATATTTGCAATTATCATTTTTTTTCTTGCATATCCGATTGCAAGCTTTTTCGAAGAACTAGCATTGGTTGATATCATTAAAACGATATCTATCATTTTTATAATTGGTGGTTTTGGGACTATCTATAAATCTGTCCTTATCAAGGAAATGAGATTTAGAGGACTCTCAGTGGTCCAGTTTTTAAGTACGGTGATTTACTTTGTAGTCAGCATTGTACTTGCATATAAAGGTCATGGAGTATACGCCTTGATCTATGGGATTATTGCGAAGGCATTGATGGAGAATGTAGGATATGTGATTTTAGGGAGAAGAGAGTTTGATATGCAATTTATAATGAAGCTTGGAGGGTTAGGATATTATTTTAGATTTGGAATGTATCAGATTGGAGAGCGAGCAACAAACGTGATTCGTAAGGAGCTAGATACAGTTCTGATTGGCAAATTTCTCGGGACCGAGACATTAGGCATATACAGTGTTATGAAGAACTTGATAGTTAGGCCTTACACGCTTATCAACCCATTAATAACAAATGTTACGCTTCCATTGATGAGTAAGATTAATTCGTCAAAAGCTGAATTAAAAAAGATTTACCTGAATCAATTAAATGCTCTCACAACAGTAAATGCCTTTATCTATATATTCTTAGCAGTATTTGCTGTGCAGTTTGTCAGGTTTTACTATCCTGAAGGATGGCAAGCACACATATTTAGTTTTTCAATAATTGCTATAACCTATTTATTGATTAGCATAGCTAATCCAGTTGGTGGTCTTGTGGTATCGACAGGAAGAGCAGATATGGGATTTTTTTGGAACGTAGGGGTGTTGACTATTTATGCAATATGCCTATTCATAGGAGTGCAGTACGATCTATTGACTCTATGTATAAGTGTCTTGATATGCCAGATAATTTTATTTTATCCTAACTATTCATACCTCGTTAAGCGGTTAACAGGAGCAACTTTTTCAGAGTACTTTAAGATGATATTTAAGCCATCAGGATTAATGTTTATAAGTATAGTATTACCATTTATTCTGACAAACTATCTTGGTCCTGATTTAATCACACTTATCCTAGTAGGGCTATTATCGGTTTTAGTTTACATGGGATTAATTTATAAATATCAACCTAATAGTTTTCATCAAATCAAGGTCTTACTAGGTAAAAACTAATGATAAAGGTTCTTCACATATTTAATCATTACTTACCTAAGACAGAGAACTGGGCATATCAACTAATCTCCAACACACCTGAGTGTGAGCAACACATTGCTTCTAAAGTTTATTTGAATACTTTGCCAGGACAAGGTGTTTTCAAATTTATGGATAATCCACTTAGCGAATTAGAATCGGAAGATCAACAAACAGATTGGAAAAAGAATATTTTCAAGAAAGCTTACATCAGGGCGTCAAAACAATTCACTAAGAGTTTTGATTCGCAACTTGAAGAATATATCATTGAAAACAAAATAGATATTGTCCACGCACATTTTGCAAATATGGGTTGGGAGGTGCAAGAGACTGTTAAGAAACTTAAACTTCCATTAGTTGTCTCTTTTTATGGTTGGGATTACGAGATGTTACCGCATATAAAGCCCGAATGGAAGAGTAGGTTCATAGATATGTTTGCAAAAGTGGATATGATCTTAACCGAAGGGGAGCATGGTAAGGAAACATTAGTCAGTAAGGGATGTGCAGCTGAAAAAGTAAAAGTCCAAAAACTAGGAATAGAAAAAAGCTTGATCAATAGCATCACAAGAGATAAGCAAGAAAACGATTTAAACCTGATCCAAATCGCATCTTTCACGGAGAAGAAGGGTCAGTTATACACGGTGAAGGCATTCGGAAAATCGCTTAGTGTTTGTCCTAGCATGCATTTGACACTGATAGGCGATAATCGAGAAGAGGCTTATCAAAAAGAGGTGCTAGACTATGTAAAAGTGAATAAGCTTCAAGAAAAAATAACAATCAAAGACTTCATCCCTTACGCTGAATTAGAAAGTCAGTTGTCAAAGCATCATGTGTTTATTCATCCTAGTTGCTATGCAGCAAACATGAACTGTGAAGGTGGAGCTCCTACAATTATTTTTAATGCTGCGGGGTCGGGCATGCCGACTATCGGTACTACTCATTGTGATATTCCATCGCTTGTTATAGATGGAAAGACCGGTGTTTTGTCTGCGGAAAAGAGTATTGATGACCTTGCTAAAAGTATTTCTACTTTTTATAAAATGGGTTCAGAAGACTATAATGTTTACGCTAAAGCTTCCCATGAGCATATAGCTAAGAACTATTGCATAGAAGAAAACGCAAAGAAACTATCAGATTATTATAACATGCTAACCAATAAGACAGCATGAAGATATTACTCTGTAGCTCTACCTATGATGGGATTACACATGGCCCTGCAAAATTTGCCAACTTAGTTATGCAGATCAATGATCTTTATCCTGAAGATGAGGTAAGGACTATAACAAGAGATGTAGAAGAGGAGACTCCAAACAGAATTTACAAATTTGAGAGAACCTATCCTCCTATCATAGGTGCGTTCTGGGAGTACTGGGACAATCGGTTGTTCCTCGAAAACATTAACAAGGTTTTAGAAACCTACAAAGCAGATGTTATAATATTTGTAGACGCGATATTAGGATATAAGACAGCCAAAGCCTTTAAAGGAAAAATCAAAACCATTGGATTAATCAATGATGACGAATACATCAATAATAAATTCTCCGCGTTTAAACCTACTAAAGAATGGTTAATAAAGTGGAAAAGTAGGCAGCTAGAAAAACGCGCTGTGAAAGTTTTAGATTTTGTTATAGGAAATTCAGATTTCATTTCTTCTAAAATTGTAACGGAGTATAATTTGCCTGAGAGAAAAGTAAAGAGACTTTATAAATCGATCGATATTTCTAAGTTCCCTTATGTAGAACATGGTGCAATCAATAAGAGCCTACCAATCAAAGTCTTCTTTGTAAAGAATGACTATCAAAGAGGAGGGTTGAGAGAATTATCAGACGCTCTGGGGAAACTTACCGAGTATAAATTTGAAGTGATTGTTTCTGGTCCGCATAGTCACCAGAAGCCAACAATAGATAATTATTTTAAGGAGAAGGATAACGTTGATTATACTTTTAAAGGAAAAACGATACAAACAGAGGTAAAAAGCTTGATGGATTCTTGCGATATACTTTGCGTGCCTGCCTTAAGGGAAGGGTTAGGAGTTGCGAATATAGAAGGACTGGCAAAAGGGATTCCCGTAGTAAGTACAAACGCAGGAGGAATTCCCGAGGTGCTTGATGGTGAGAGATGTGGGTGGGTTGCACAAGCGGGAGATATTGATGATTTAGCAAAATCAATTAAAGGTTGTATAGAATCAAGTAGCGAAAAAGCAGAACGATCAGAAGCAGGAAGAAAGAGAGTAGAAAAGTTATTTGGGCATGAACAGATGCTTGCCAATTTGAAAAACATAATTAGTTCTGTGTTATGAAAGTAGGTATAGTAGAATTAGCATTTCATAGCGAGGTCTTGCGATCTTATATCAATATCCTAAAAGATATTACAAGTGACATCTCTTGCTTTACTAATAAGTTTTGTCACGATCAAGTTTATGATTACCAAGAAGACAAAGCGATTAACTGGCAACTAAAAGGAAACGAAACCAATCAAGAATACTTTACTCACAATAAAGAATTACTTTCTAATTGTGATGCAGTAATAATTGTAACACTAGATGATGATTTAGATTTTTTCTCAGAGTATGACTGGCCAACTAAGACAATACTTTTAGTACACGATTATTACTCTTACTTCGAGCCGAATCAAATTAACTATGCTGGCAACTTAGGAGAGAAAGCCAGAGCCGCGAAATCATGGCTCCAATATAAATCTAAATCCGAACGAAGGAAAACATCAAAGCTTATAGGTCAAATGACAAATCTAGCTGTACCTTCGATGGCTGTTATGGATTTTGTAAAAGATAGGGTGTCAAGTTCAAAACTTACCGAGGTACTCGATTTTGCGATTCCGAATGAAGCCACAAAGGTAGAGAATGAAAGCAATACAGTAATAAGTATTCCTGGAAATGTAATTTCTAAGAGTCGAAATTATCATGCTGTGGTAAATGCACTAAAGCTAATCGACAAACAAATAGATAAAACAGAGTTAGTAATATTAGGTCAAGCAAAAACTAGCTACGGTAGAAAAATAATTCGCGAACTAGAAAAACTTCAGCATGAAAACCTCAAGCTAAAATACTATAAGTCATTTATTCATCAGAAAGAATTTGATGAGCAAATAAGAAGATCCCACTTCTTACTCCTGCCAATCTCCAAAGTGATGAGATACCGACACTTCAAGGAAATGAATGGATTCACCTGCGTCTCAGGCAACATAAACGATATGCTATATTTTGGCAAACCCGCTATCATACCAAAGTTCTATCCGCTTGATGCTGATTATGAGCAATTAGTAAAACGCTACGATGATGAAGATCATTTATCAAAAATTTTGCTGAATTGGATTAACCAAAAGGAATTTCAAAAACATTCTGAAGAATTGGTAAGCGTTCAGAAAAAAGGAAGAGAAGCCGTTACTCGTAGATTTGCCAAAGCAATTAGTTGAAAAAAGATCTTTTCCAGATAGCATAGGTTAAAACCCTAAATAGTGTTTTGTATCCTAAATTATCCAAAGCATCAAGATTCACTAAATGTTCTATGTATATACGATTGTCATTAATCAAACTTAGGTAATGTTCCCTATTTGATTCCATCCAAAATTTTTGTGGAGATATAAATGGTTTCTTATCATGGTCATTAACTATTGCAGGAGGGAGTATATCTTTTAATGCTTCTCTTTGGAGGTTTTTGCGGACTCCCTTTTTGATTAAATATTTTTCAGGCATGGAGAGGATCAGATTTACCAATTCGTGATCCAGATAAGGGACTCTTGATTCTATGCCATGCGCCATGGCGTTACGGTCTTCGTAGTGGAGTAGAGCAGGAAGAACGGTTCTAGACATCAATTCTCGTGATTGTTGTTTAGTATCATTATATCCGCCAAAAGAAAAAGTTGATTGCTGTTTTAGAAAATCAGTATTTTCTTTTGAAGAAGTTAGACGTTTGCTGATAAGAGAAGGCAGCTTTAAAGCAACATTTAGGGATTCGGAGATAAGACTTATAGGATTCTTAAGTTCTTTGAGATAAACTTTTAGAAATGCATCGTAACCCATCAATGTCTCATCTGCACCTTGACCTCCAAGCATTACTTTGATGTTGTTATCTTTTGCTTTTTTGAAATTGAGATATTGGGCAACTACACTCATACTTGCTATTGGCTGATCGTGATGTGCAATAACATCACTCAAAACTTCAAGGACATCTTGCTCTGATACCATAGTTTTATGGCTTTCTAGCTTTGCCGCTTTAGCCGTAATATTAATAGCGCTCTCTTCAGAAAACTGTTGCTCCTGGTAAACCGCACTAACACTATGTGGGTGAGAACCAAGAGAACTAATTCCGCAAGCTATGGACGCACTATCAAGCCCACCAGATAAAGATACTCCAAGCGTAACATCACTACGTAGCCGATACCTTAAAGCGTCATAAAAGTGCTGTTGAAATTTAACTTTAGCTTGGTCAATACTCAAATCATTAATGTCTTCCGTCAAAGTATAGTATTGCTCAATAGCATAACTGTGATCATGCAGATCATAAACTAGATTAGATGCTGGTGGCAGGCATAATATATCTTCAATAAAAGTCTCTTCTGTATGATTATGAATTCCGTGTTGCAGAAAATCAACTGCTATGTTTTTATTTTCCCTTAAGTCAATTCCTGTTTCCCTAAACGCTTTTATTTCGGAAGCCATCCACAAAACGTCATCCTGTTCTAGATAGTAAAAGGGCTTAATACCATACCGATCTCTAGAGCAGAAGAGGATATTTTTAATTTTGTCGTAAAGCACAAATGCCCATTGGCCATTAAATTTTTTTACACAATCTGGGCCCCATTTTTCGTAAGCAGCAATGATGACCTCACTATCTGTCTCAGAAGTAAATGGATAGTGATTAAGCTCTTCCTTAAGTTCTAAAAAGTTATAAATAGCCCCATTGAAAATAAGGACATAATCTCTTCGTTCCATAGGCTGATGACCAGCATTACTAGTATCAAAAATCGATAATCTATGATGACCAAAACCAACAAGATCATGAGTATACAAGCCGTGCCCATCAGGACCTCGGTGTTTGACTTGATCAAGGCAATTCTTTAGAATATTAATAGGTACTTGGTCCTTCTTTTGCTGTATGTATCCTACAAAGCCGCACATTACTTTATATAAGGTATTTTTATACTATAATATTTTCTCAAATGACTTCAAGGTCGAATAAAGAATTGTATTCGCAATTCTGTAGTTCTAAATTGGATATTCCTGTCTTCTTTCAGCCATGGTGGTTGGACATAGTAACTCATGAAGGCAACTGGGAAGTATTGCTTGATACTAGCGAAGATGGTAAGGTGAACGGCGTATTACCATTATTCCAGAAATCTAAGTTTGGACTGACTTATGGAAGCATGCCTCCTCTTACTCCGTATCTAGGAATCTACATTAACTACCCTGATAATATTGAGAAGGAAGAGCGCAAAAGGGCGTTTGAAGAAAAGACAGTTAACAACCTGGTTGATCAACTAGGTTCTCAAAACTATTTTAATCAAAATTTTCATAGAGGATTCCAATCTTGGTTACCGATGCAATGGAAAGGATTTAGGAATACTACCAAGCTGACCAATGTTTTTGAAGATCTAAGCGACTTAGAAACTATTAAATCAGGGTTTAAAAATAGCCTAAGAAACAAACTAAACAAGGCAGCAGGAATATTGACGATAGAGGAAACGGCTGATATAGCCCTTTTCCACAGTATTAATAAAAAAACTTTCGAACGACAAGGAATTGCGATTCCTTATTCTTTAGAATTTTTAAAGAAAATTGATAATGCATTATCTCAGAGAAATCAGCGCAAAATATTTTTGGCGAAAGATGGAGATGGACAATATCATGCAGGAGCATTTATTGTAATCGATGAGAGATATCATTACTTGATTGCACTTGGCGCAGATACTAATCTTAGGAAGAGCGGAGCTATCCCATTTGTAATATGGCACGCAATACAGAATGCCGCAAAGCATAAAAAGGCATTTGATTTTGAAGGGAGCACTATTCCTGCGGTTGCTGGCATCTTCAGAAATTTTGGAGCTCAGCAAGTACCTTACTATAATATCTACAAGTCAAGAAATAAATTTACGGATGCCTTGTTAACACTAGCAGGTAAGTTTTGATCATGAATATTCTTGTAGAAAACACAACAGGGAAATATCAAAGTAGGGTAGACTATGTCATTGATTTTATAAACGGACATCCTGCTTGTCCAGATGATGTAAAATTATCAAGCGACTTCCAAGACTTTGATTTGAAAATCCAATATGGAGGCGAGAGCAATTCAGAGAATCACTTAGTACCTGCACAACAGAAAATATTCTCTGAAGATGTCAACTCCACGAAGAGCTTATTCGCAAACAAGTATCAGTGGAAGGACCAAAGCTTATTTTCTGTTGAAGAAATGAAACAAGATGAAAGGAATTTTATAGTTGATAATGTTTTTCAGTTTGATTTGTTTGAGATGATATTCTTTCATGTTTCAAGATATGAGGAGTACCACTGTGATAACGCAGGTAAGGATCGGTGGGACATGATGAAAGAAGCAGATCAGTTTTTAGTAAAGTATAAAATTGAGAAGAGTCCAGTAGTTGATGAACTGGTGATAAGTTTTCTAGAAGCGATAAGTGTAAAACCAATACATCAAAAAACGAAATTTAGAATAACGCACGATATTGACTTGATTAAAAAGTTTAAATCACCGTTGAGTTTTTTAAGATTCAATGCTTATTACCTAAAGAATTGGAAAGGAGTGGGGTCAATTAAAAACTTATGGGGGTCTTACTACAAAAACCTGTTTGCTAATGAGGTTCCTTATGATGTTTTTGATGAAATGTTGATAGGAGGGGAGCAGGACCGAGAAATATATTTTTTAGTTGGAGGGAAAGCTGCAGTAGATACTCCGTTGAATACAAAATCTGAAGTTTTTAAAAAGGCGATAAAGCTAAGTAAGGAGCGGGGTTACAAAATAGGAATCCATCCTAGCTATGAGACGTGGAAGGATGGTCACATGTTAAGGCAAGAGAAAGAAATGCTTGAAAATATTATAGGGGAAGAAATTATAATTAGCAGACAACATTATTTGCACTTTGATTTTGATCAAACGATTTCAATTTTAGAAGAAGCTGGTATCAAGCAAGACTCCACCATTGGATATAATAGAATCATAGGTTTTAGAGCAGGCACAGGAGTTGGGTTTAAACTTTATGATCATAAGAATGACAGAGCAAGCAGAATTATAGAAAAGCCACTAGCCTTAATGGATAGCTCTCTATTTGATGAGTCTGAGTGCGATGCAACTAGTTTTCTAGAAATCGCAAATAAGTTTATAGATGAGAATAAATTTGGGACGGAAATAACTTGCAACTTCCACAACTCTAGATTTGATGATGCTAACATGTTTGACCTCCCACAAGAGGAAGTATATGCTAAATTAACTAATGTCTAAGCGCGCACTTATCATATACAGGGTAGATGAAGCAAAAGTCTCCAACAACGGAGTTATCAAAAAGCTAGATGGTCAGGCTAAAGGATTTAGAAGCAATGGTTGGGATGTAGATACAATTAGAATTTCTAATGGGAATATTCTCTTGAATAAAGAACCCATAAAACAAATTAGTAAGTCAAAATTCGGCTCTGTATTATTTGAGTTTTTTCAGTCTATCGGAAAAGAGATAGATTTTACTAGTTATGATTTGTTGTATATAAGATATGGGCTTTCATTTTCTGGATTTGTTTCATTCCTAAAACAAGCTAAGAAGGACAATAGCAAACTAAAAATTCTATTAGAGTTTGCTACCTACCCTTATACCGATGAGTGGACGGGCGCAAAAGGTCTGGTGGTAAAGAAGGTCGATAGTCATTACAGAAAACGACTGAGCAATTATGTAAATCATGTAATTCACCTTGGAGAAGAAAAAGAAATCTTAGGGATGCCATGTATCAATTCAGAGAACGGGATTGATGTTGGAGAGATCAAGATTAGAAGCATAAACTCTATACCTGATAAGATCAATTTAATCGCAGTCGGTAAATGGCAATTTTGGCATGGCTTAGACAGGCTAATAAATGGTATTGCTGATTGTGTAGAAGCTAAGAGATCTCAAATTAGACTTGTAATCGTAGGAGAAGGCGCAGTCATACCAGAATTGAAAAATCTAGTTAGAGATAAAAACTTAGATCAAGAAGTAAGCTTTGTTGGCGAAAAAGATGGAAATGAATTGGACAGTTTATTTGACAAAGCAGATGTAGGCATTGGAACCCTAGGAATGCACCGTAAAAAAATTAAGATAGATTCTTCTCTTAAGCACAGAGAGTATGCAAGCAGAGGATTGCCTTTTATTCTTTGCACAAGGGATTTGGATTTCCCCAAGTCAATAGACTTTGTGAAATATTATCCTACAACAGAGGAACACATTGATATCTCGAGCGTAACAGATTTTGCAGTAAAGATGAAAGAGGTCGAGCCAAACGATATTAGGTTGTATGCCAAGAGCAAGCTCAGCTGGAATGCAAAAGTTTCTATAATATTAGAACAAGTTGATTTTGATTAAATCAATCACAGAAAATAGGTCGTTGCGAATCATCCTTTTGATTGCGATTGTAATAAGGCTGTTAGTAGTATTACCGATTTTCCAAGACTCTGGTAAAATGCTACAGAATGACTCACCATCTTATCAGAAAGTCGCTTCAAATCTACTGGCGGGTAATGGTTATTCAAATTGCCCCGAGGAACCTTACTACAAAGATGTTTTGAGGACACCTACTTATCCGTTTTTAGTTGCCTCAACTAATATTTTTACAAAGGATGTTCGATTTCTTTTTGTAATTCAATTATTGCTAGATCTTCTCACTTTGATTTTACTATTCAAACTGGGAGATCATCTGTTTAGTAAAGCGGCGGGACTAGTTGCTAGTTTGTTTTATGGTATTAGCATAATCAATGTGGTTATGTGTGGGCAGGTACTGGCAGAAACGAGCTTTGTCTTTTTGATTGTGCTGAGTTTCTATTTGTTAAGTAAAAAGAAAAAGTATTTGTTAGCTGGATTTGTGCTTGGGCTAGCTGTCTTATGTAAGCCAATTGGATTGTATTTAATATCTCTGTATGCTGGGTTTATCCTCTTTGATGAAAGGCGGTTTAGGCCTATTTTGTTGATATTGTTGCCATTCGCAATTCTAGTAGGAGGGTGGATGATTAGAAATAAAACCATTACCAACTCCTTAACGATATCGTCCATAAGTTCTTATAGTTTGTTTGCCTATAATGCCAATATGGTTTTGGCCCATAAGGGAAATAAGCCAGAATCTATATTAAGGGAAGAGAGGGTCAACAGGCTATATGAAAGTACAAATGGGGAGTTAGGAGATTATTCAGGGCGTTATGATTATATAGAGCCGTTTGCGGTTGGAGGGAAAGATGTCATCATTAATAATATAGGTTTGTATACATACTTACACCTAAAGAATAGTGTCAACAGTTTAATACCAGGAGTACATTATGTTTTGGAAATGTGGGGAAAAACAGAAGGAGAGAGAAGCACAATGGATGTGCTTCGAAAGGAAGGAATATTCAAAGCAACACAATACTACTTCGATGGG
>CALFUQ010000098.1 GCA_937929885.1 uncultured Saprospiraceae bacterium | reverse complement strand
GTAGAAGGGATAGGTCCGAAAATAGAAGAGCTTATAAAAGCTGCTGGTATTAAAAGTTGGGTAGCATTAGCTGACACTAGTCCAGAGGCACTTAAAGAAATATTAATTGCTGCAGGTTCTAGATTCCAGACACATGATCCTACTACTTGGCCAGATCAAGCTAGGATGGCAGCAGAAGGAAAATGGGATGAGCTACAGAAGTGGCAAGATGAATTAGACGGTGGAAAACTTTCTTAATAGTTTATATAAAAAGTAAATGGCACATAAAGAAGTTATATACGGATTATACGATGATGAGACAGACTTGCTCAAAGCAGTTAAGTATGCTAACAAAGAGCATCTTGATATCATGGACGTATTTTCTCCATTTCCAGTGCATGGTCTTGATCCGCTTTTAGGATTAGAAGAGTCTCGACTACACATCGCTGGTTTCGTATATGGAGCTATAGGGACATTGACAGCATTCTTAGGAATGACGTGGATATTTACGAAGGACTGGCCAATAATATTTGGTGGTAAGCCATACTGGTCTGTACCAGCATTTATTCCTATCACTTTTGAGACAACTGTATTATTTGCATCTATCGGAATGGTAGTAAGTTTTTACACGGTTTGTGGTATGGGACCAGGTGTATCTAACCCAACTTTAGACGATAGAATCACCGACGATAAATTTTGTATTGCATTTGATGGATCACACATGTCATCTTCTAATGCAGAAGCATTCTTTAAAGCTACAGGAGCATCAGAAGTAAGCAGTAAAGTATTGTAAGGACTATGAACTTGATAAAAAGAAATACAACAATATTGGTAGTAGGTGTAATGCTATTCTTAGCGTCATGTCAGCAGCCAGGTGGTGAAAAACCAGGTTCTGAGTACATGCCAGATATGGCGCACTCAGTTGCATATGAAGCAAATCATTACAATTACTATTACAATAATACATGGAGTTCTGAAGCCGACTACTATGAAATGGCAAAACCTAGAACACCTGTCAAAGGAACGGTAGCGAGAGGATTCGCAGGAGACAAGACTGGAAATATAACTACTGGTATGTCATCACATAATGCCATAGCACATGCACCAGCTGGTAGTGTTCCATATTACTATGGGGACAATGATGAAGAGCGATTAAGAGCGACTAATGAGATTATTAGAAATCCATACCCTATAACGGCAGCAGGCATAGCAGAGGGTAAAGAATTATATAATATCTATTGTGGGATATGCCATGGTGAGAAGATAGATGGGGGAGGATACTTGGTAAGAGACCCAGGTCCAGGAGATGTGGGAGGTAAGTATCCAGTACAACCAGCAATCTTAAACTCAGAAGAGTTTGTAGCAGCTTCTAATGGAAGATACTATCATGCTTTAATGTATGGCAAGAACCTCATGGGAGCATATGCGGATAAACTTTCTTATGAAGAAAGATGGCAAGTGATTCACTACATCAGATCACTACAAGCAAAAGAACTAAAATTAGAATACAGCGAAGAGCAAAATACTTTTAATGGAGATATTCCAGGTGCATCTATAGCTTCTACCCAGATTGTTCAACATACAGATGTACATGGTGTAGACGAAGATCACGGGGATGTTCACCATGTAGAAGGGTCTCATATGGATGGGGACGATAGTCACGGACATGAGGAAGGTCACGATGCTGATCACACACATAAGGATAATGATGATCACCATGATCACTAATTAAAATAGAATGCACAGAGAAGGAACACATACATATAACATGCCTGGAGGCTTAAGGACATTACTTTTCGGAGGAATGATTATTGGCCTTATTTGTTTGGTTTTATCTTGGTTTATGGGTGATGATATCCATACCAGATTCTGGACTAATCTTTTGCATAACGGCGTATTTTTTACAGGCATAGCACTGATGGCTACTTTTTTTATCACTGTATGTGTGACAGCTTGGGCTGGATGGCATACTGTTTTTAAAAGAGTATGGGAAGCAATCTCAATGTTCCTTATACCTGGGTCTATTATCATGTTTGTGTTTGCAATAGCAGTCTTTTTGCACATGAATCATTTGTACCATTGGGCAGATACTTCTGAAGCGACTATGAATGATACAATCATTCAAGGTAAATCGAGCTTCTTGAACACAAAAGTGTATCTCATCTTAGGTGGAATTATCCTTGCTGTATGGTGCTTTTTTGCAACTAGACTTAGAGGCCTTTCTTTAGATGAGGATAAAAACGGAACATTAGAGTTTACTCAGCACAGAAGTATGAGATGGTATGCTGCAGCATTCTTACCTATAGCAGGTTTTACGAGTGCAGCGATGATATGGTTATGGATAATGTCTTTAGATGCGCATTGGTACAGCACAATGTTTGCTTGGTACTCAGGTGCTAGTTTATTTGTATCGATGATTTGCTTGACTATCATCATACTTGTCTACTTAAAAAACAAAGGTTACTACGAAGAAGTAACCGCAGAGCATATACACGATTTAGGTAAGTTCCTATTTGCCTTTAGCATTTTCTGGACGTACTTATGGTTCTCGCAGTACATGTTGATATGGTATGCCAATGTAGGGGAAGAGACTATATACTTCAGAGAGCGATTAGATAATTATCCAATATTATTTTGGGGTAACCTAGCGATAAACTTTGTACTACCATTTTTTGTTTTAATGAGGAATGATACAAAGAGAAAATTCGGATCTGTAGCATTTGTTGCAGTGATAGTTTTGTTTGGACACTGGTTAGATTTTTTCCAGATGATAAAGCCAGGAGCAAGGCATACAGCACATGAGCATCTTGCACATGCGGAACACCACGGTGGAGACGCAGCGCACCATTTAGAACATGCAGCTCATCATGTAGGGACGGCATTCGAGGTAGGGTATTCGATTCCAGGTTTTATTGAGTTGGGAACTGGTGTAGGTTTTTTATGCTTCTTCTTGTATTGGACATTCTCTAGATTATCAAAAGCGAGTCTAGTACCAAAGAACGATCCTTACTTAGCAGAGAGTTTGCATCATCACGTTTGATTTATAAAAGAGCATTTAGATAGATGACATATTTAGTAATATTCGGGATACTCACATTATTAGCTTACATACTGATTCAGATCAGTAAGGTAAGAGACCTGTCTGCAAAGATAAGAGGGGAAGCTACAGTCGAAGCTAAGAATAATGATAGATCTGCTTTGTATCTATTAGTGTTCATGGTAGTCTTCTTATTATTATCTGTACTATCAGCATGGTACTACAAAGATGTCATGCTTGGCTATGGCCCTCACGAAGCTGCATCAATGCACGGAGATAGTTTGGATTTTCTATTCAATATTACATTATTCTTTACAGGAATTGTATTCATTCTTACACATATCTACCTATTCTGGTTCTCATATAAATACAGAGCTAAGACAGGAAGAAAGGCTTTATATTTTCCACACAGTACTATGTTAGAAGTTATTTGGACTGGTGTGCCAGCGGTAGTATTGGTAGTATTAGTTGTACAAGGATTATTAGCTTGGAATGAAGTAATGGCAGATGTAGAGCCAGGAGAAGATTATATAGAGATAGAAGCAACTGGTTATCAGTTTGCATGGGATATCAGATATCCTGGAGCAGATGGTAAACTAGGAACTAAAAATTATAGACTTATAGACATGGCTACTAATCCGCTTGGTATCGACTGGACGGATGAAAAGTCATTAGATGATGTTGTACTAAGTGGTTCTGATAAGTTGGTTCTACCGAGAGGAAAAAAAGTAAGAGTTAGAATCACTGCAAAGGATGTATTGCATAACTTTTACTTGCCTCACTTCAGAGTTAAGATGGATGCTATACCTGGCTTGCCTACTTATTTTGTTTTCACGCCAAAGACAACTACTGAAGAATACAGAGATAGGTTGAGAGAATATAAAGAGTGGCAAATCCCTGCTGACGAAACAGAACCTGATGGTCCTTTGAGATGGGAAGCATTTGAGTATGAGCTTGCTTGCGCAGAACTCTGTGGTAAGGGTCATTACTCTATGAAAAGAATATTATCAATAGTAGAGCCAGAAGAATATGAAGAATGGTTAGCAGAAAAAAATGCAGCTCCTTACTTCAGAGATAATATAAGAGGTACTGATGCGGATCCTTATAAAGATCAATTATTAGGATATGAGATAAAGAATAGGGCGACAGAATTGAAGACTGATTTTGCAAGTGCTTTAGCAAGTACTGATGCAGCAGAGAAGATTGTAAATCTAAGACACGTATTCTTTCAGACAGGTTCTGCTAATCTAGATGAGAAGTCTCAATATGAGTTAGATAATCTAACTACAATACTTAATAATAATCCTACAACTAGAATAGAGTTGAGAGGTCACACCGATAGTACAGGCGATGCAGGAGCTAACTTAACACTATCTAATAGCAGAGCGATAGGAGTACAAAATTATCTACTTGGTAAGGGTATAAATGCTAACAGATTAATAGCAACAGGTTATGGTCAGAATCTTCCCATAGATTCTAATGACACAGCAGAGGGTAGACAAAATAATAGGAGAACCGAATTGAAAATATTATAATTCTAAAATCATCGATACATGGAACGTATACATACATATGATGAAGACGTACTGATTAAGGAGCAAGGTTTTGATGATCATTTTCATGAGCATCACCATGGTGATAAGTACCAATCAAATTTTATATCCCACTATATTTTTAGTATGGATCATAAAATTATTGCTCGCCAGTTTTTGATTACTGGTATTTTTTGGGCAATAATTGGTGCTGGTATGTCTATCATATTTAGACTGCAATTAGGATTTCCAGATGATAGTTTAGCTTGGTTAAAGCCATTACTTGGTAAATGGATAACGATTAATGCTGAGACTGGCATGGGTACTTTAGATCCTCAGTTTTATTATGCATTGGTTACCATGCACGGTACTATTATCGTATTCTTTGTATTGACAGCAGGGTTGAGTGGTACATTTAGTAATTTACTTATTCCACTTCAGATAGGAGCGAGAGATATGGCTTCGCCATTTCTTAATATGCTTTCTTATTGGTTCTTTTTCATGTCTAGTGTTGTAATGTTTTACTCACTATTCTTAAGTACAGGACCATTCTCTGGTGGGTGGACAGCATACCCTCCATTAAGTGCCTTACCACAAGCCTCCTCAGGATCTGGGACTGGTATGACCTTATGGTTGGTCAGTTTGACTTTATTCGTAGTATCAGTACTGCTTGGAGGAGTTAACTATATCACTACGGTACTCAACCTTAGGACTAAAGGAATGAGTCTATGGAGAATGCCTTTGACTATTTGGGCTTTCTTTGTGACAGCGATTATCGGTCTTTTATCATTCCCAGTATTAGTGTCAGGATTTTTCTTGTTACTCTGCGATAGAGGGTTAGGAACAAGTTTTTATTTAAGTGAAATATTTATAGAAGGACAAGCACTTGATTATGTTGGTGGTAGTCCTGTTTTATACCAGCATTTATTTTGGTTTTTAGGACACCCAGAGGTATATATAATTATACTACCTGCGATGGGTATTGTATCAGAAGTATTATCTGTACATGCTAGAAAACCAATATTCGGTTATAAGGCAATGGTACTTTCGATTTTAGCTATAGCGTTTTTAGCATTTATCGTTTGGGCTCACCATATGTTTATGTCTGGAGTTAATCCTTTTATTTCTAATTTCTTTGTGATTTTTACATTGATAATAGCGGTGCCCTCGGCCATCAAGGTCTTTAACTGGATTACCACACTCTACGGAGGGAATATACAACTACGTACACCTATGCTCTTTGCAATCGGTTTCGTATCGTTATTTATCTCTGGTGGATTGACAGGAGTATTTTTAGGTAACTCTGCGATTGATATACAGTTGCATGATACTTACTTTGTAGTAGCTCACTTCCATATCGTTATGGGTATAGCAGCATTCTTTGGGATGTTTGCAGGTGTGTACCATTGGTATCCTAAGATGTTTGGCAGGTTCATGAGTAATACACTCGGAAAAATACATTTCTGGATGACAATTATTGGTGCGTACGCTATTTTCTGGCCGATGCACTATATAGGTCTTGCTGGAGTACCACGAAGATATTACAGGTTTGATACGTTTGATGCATTCGGTCAATTCCA
>CALFUQ010000097.1 GCA_937929885.1 uncultured Saprospiraceae bacterium | reverse complement strand
TTTAGATATTGGTTAGAATTATCTCAGAATAGTCAAACGCCTTCTCTACATTATGCCATACTCTCCGAGAACGTTTCATTTAAACCTGACTTGACTTACTTCTTAGAGGTAAAGATCAGTTCTGCTTTTGATGGTAAACTAATAGCAACACCGATGAAAGGTAATGGCTCAGGAGATCTGGCTAACCTTACTGTTGCTGATGCTTTTATTGAGCTGCCGCGCGGGAGGGTTGAGTTTAGGGCTGGTGAGATTTTTCATTTTTATAGTTATCGATAGATTTTTTCGTTTTGGCATGAACCTTATAAAAGAGTACTCTTGAGTTGACGTTTTCATATTATAATCGACTAAACTTAACAAAAAGAAAAACTATTTGATTTTCCTACTCCAAAGACCATTTATTACCATTTCGATCAAAACAGTTTGCTCTGTAATAATACTGAGCTTGCCTTTATTCATATATGGGCAATATAGAATAGTAGGCATAGCTCCAGATTCCATTGAGCAGATGCAAATTGAGAGAGACAGCCTAAGTGAGCTATCTGAATACACAACTTCAGATTCATTATCGGCAATTATATTTTCATATTGGCAAGAAAGAGTGCAACTGGATAAAGAAGAAGGTGTCCTACAAAATTATCTATTAGAACAACTCCACAAAAAGGTTATTAGATACAGAATAGGTTTTGATAATAAAGCTTTAGCGCAAGAAGTCATTGCGCTAGAGAGTGAATTTCATAGTAACCTCGGACCTAATAATATTTGCTATAGCAAATATTATAATCTTCTAGGTATCATGTATATGAGTGTAATTGCAGATAGGACTAAAGCAAGAGAGATATTTCTAAAGCAACAAGAAAACGATAAGAAATATTTTGGAGATGGTAGCCTTGAAGATGGACGATCATTGGTGTTCATTGCTGAGACTTATCGACTGGAGGCCATATTCGACAAAGCGATGAGTACACATCTAGAAGCTTTAAAAATCATAAGTGAACAAAGCCCAAATAGCAGAGAGGAACTTCAATCTTTAATGAGTATCGGCCTTACGTATTATAGACAATATAAGTTTGAGGATGCATTGAAATATTTCTCACAAGGGTTAGGACTAAAATTTAAAAATAGAAAAAGAGCGATTAAGGAGATCTTAAATTGCCATATGAATGCAGCTGATTGTTATCGAAGACTCAATCAATTAGATAGTGCATTGGTTCATTCTGAATTTGCTGTGAGCTCTGCCAGGGCCTTATATGGACTTGATTCAAAATCCTTAGTGCCTATTTACCAACTCTATTCTTTAGTGCATACTTATTCAGGAAATGTAGTTAGAGGGTCTACAATTATGGATAGCGCCATTCATATACTGACTGCCTTAAAGTCAAAAAGGAACTTAGCAGCTATGAATTACAATAGAGGTTTAGTGGAAACAGATTTAAACAGTAGAGTCAATTTTTTTAAAAATGCAATCAAAATTTGTCCTGATGATCCCAGATGTCTTCCAGGATATATGCCAAGTTTTTATAATGGATTAGCAACGACTTATTTGGATAAGGGTGACCTTGACGCTGCTGAAAGCTATTATCAGAAAGCCTTAGAACTTGGGCTGAAAAGTCCTCAGAGAGCTAATGAAGGACTTTATTTGATTTATAATAATATCAGTAATATCCTCAAGCGAAAAGGCAACAACGAACTAGCAATTGACTACCTGAAAAAAGGTATCGATCTAGTAAAGGACTCAGACTGGGATACCTACACTGAGGCTATGTTGAAAGGCCAACTTGCTCTGATACTACAAGAAGAAAACAATCTAGATGAAGCTGAAAAAGTGTTTCAAGAAGCTTTAACCGTTGTACGAACTGCTAAAACTCATGAAGGTAGAAAATCAGAAATATTTAGACAATTTGCGAAGTATAAATTAAATAACAACGACTATGAAGAAGCAATTCAATATGTTGATACTACTGCTAAATCACTAATGAATACATATGGAAGAACTTTTCTACTAAGTCATATTTTATTGTTAAAAGCAAACATATATCAAAAAGCAGGAAATCATCTTGCTAGCAAGGATTTGCTGCGAGGAGTTGATTCATTAGCAGGTTTGCATCTATACAAAAACAGTGACAGTGAGATACCCGAATTGCAACTCTGGAGGAGTTTTGAAAGTTTAATTGAATTTGTAGAAATAGAGGATAAGCTAAAACCTTTAAACAAGGTTGAAACATTTGAAAGAATAGTATTGGGCAATTCACTAATTGGTAGAGTAAGAAATCAATTTTTCTTTGAGGTTACTGAATTCGATTTTCAAAAAGATATAAACTCCTTTTACAACTGGGCTTTGGGTAAACTTGACAAATTGTATGTAAAGGAACAAAGTCAGGATGTACTCGATATGATCTTTAATTGTATAGAACAATCCAAATCTATAAGCCTGAATAGAAATCACGAAAGGTTTATGGCTGTATCTGATAACAAGATACCTCAAACTTGGATTGATAAAGAAAAAGACTTAGTGTATAAATATCAACAAGCGTACGACAAATATGCAGCAAGTGACACCTTAAATCTTGAGTCTACAAATGCCATGTATGATTTACAAAATGAAAAAGAGGTTTTTTTAGACAGTCTAAAAATGAAATATCCTGAATATTATCAAAAAAGGTACGAACAGAAAATTTCTTCTCTCGCAGAAGTTCATAAACTAAGTAAAAAGCAAAATAATACTTTCGCTATTTATCATCTAACGGATAGTTTGGTGTTAAACTTAACTGTATCGGACAAAAAAACATACTACAAATCGACGAGTAGAGATAGCTTGGAATCTAATCTTGAAAGAATCAAAAAGCTTATTAATGATCGAGAATCGTTAGCTGACGAATCTAATTTTTTTGATAACAAAGAAGCTTACATAAAAGTTGCTAGTCTTCTTTACGAAATTTTAATAGCTGATGAAAGTATTTATGACTATCCAAAATTGACAGTAATCCCTGAAGGGGCTTTGTCAGCATTACCGTTTGACATTTTACTTACTGAAGCAGTAGATACAGATTTAAAATACTCTGAGCTACCTTATCTGATAAAATCACACACGATTAACTATGTGGGTTCGGCCACTCAAGCAGTTAACTATGATCAAATCAAAAACAAAAATCAATTACGATCTTACATTGGTTTTGGACCAAGTTATAGCTCCGAATTAATTAAACGAGACTCGTCTGTGAATAGAGCCTCTGCACTATTGACACCTTTACTTTATAATAAACAAGAAATCAATGCTGCATCAGAATTGTTTGAAGGAGAATTTTTTCTAGGAGCTGATGCAACTGAAAGCACTTTTAATGAGAAAGCATCTAAATTTGATATTCTTCATTTGGCGATGCATGCAATTCTTAATGATAGAGTACCAATGGAATCCTATCTAAGTTTTAGTCCAGATGATGACTCGGGACAGTTATACGTTCATGAGATTGCTAAAATGAATCTTAAAAATAATCTTGTTGTACTAAGTGCTTGTGAAACAAACAAAGACTCCTATGAAAGAGGAGAAGGAGTGCTTGGAATAGCTCGAGCATTTCAGTTGGCTGCTTGCCCAAATATTATACTAAGCAATTGGCTAGTGGATGATAAGAGCGCTAGTCAAATCGTGAAAAATTTCTTTTCAAACATCAAAGCAAAGCAAGATATAGCAGAGTCCTTGAGACAAGCCAAATTACGGTATATCAAAAATAGTAGTGCCATCAAAAGTCACCCCTCATACTGGGCAGCATTTTCGTACTACGGTTCTGAAAACCTTGAAAGTGGAAATAAAAGTATGTTTACTATTACAATGGTAACTATTGGCCTTATGATTGCTCTTCTAATTTTTCTGTTCTTTCTTAAGCCATTATTCTTGAAGTAATTAATCTCTTATTTCTTTCCCAGCTTTTTATTTATCTTCTTCTTTTCATTCCGATGAAGGAGCGAGTGATGGATCTTCAGATTTAAAATAGCATACTTAGACTTGGAATCATGAAATATCTCCCTACATTCGATATGAATAAAAAAGAAGAAGAACTCCCTTCTCATTCGACAAAAGAGATGTTATGAAAGGGGCAAATTAGAGTATAAAAACCTACTCAAGAAACCAACCTCTCATAATCCTCAGGTGTATCAACATCCCTCAGAACATGGTCATTACTCATTTCTAGTCGATAAACGTGCTGCTTATTATTCTGAACAATCTGTTTACAACCTTCCATATCTTGATGATTAAGTATAGCATCCCGATAAGCAGAAGAAAAAATGACAGGGTTCCCTTTAATACCATTATGCATAGGGACTACAATTGACTTAACATCATGCTTTATTAATAACTCGAATCGCTCTATGATTTCATTATAATCTTCTTTCTTCATCAGTGGCTGATCAGCAAGACATATCATATATCCAGCAGCTTTATCAGAAGCAGCTTCAACACCAGCCTGAATAGATGTAGTCATCCCTTTTTTATAATTCGGATTTACTACTACCTGAATCTCCTCTGATCTCTCACCGTTCAAAAGATTATTGTCATTATTGTTCATGACGATTACTAGCTCTGATTTTTTGCTAGCCCAAAGATTCTGCATGACATGATTGACAATCCAGTTGCCTTTATACTTTAGGAAAAGTTTATCCTGCTCCCCCATCCTCTTAGACTCACCTGCTGCTAATAAGATGGCACTGACCATTAACTAGAGACTAAAGAATTAGTGATGGCCTTTTTGGCTTCTTCGTATGTAGCGGGATCGTTTGCGTTAAGCATATGGATCGGATTGCTCATTTCGATTTCTTCGATATCACTATTAATCAACACTTTACGTGGACAAGAATATCCTTGACTCAAAAACTCTAACAATACTGGGTAAGCTCTCGGCTCCCATATTGTAATCAATGGCTCAGGGAATTTAGTTTCAAGATTATGAAAACAAGTCGCAAGC
This sequence comes from uncultured Saprospiraceae bacterium, assembly GCA_937929885.1. Lineage (GTDB taxonomy): Bacteria > Bacteroidota > Bacteroidia > Chitinophagales > Saprospiraceae > CALFUQ01. Next base: position 33 of record CALFUQ010000097.1, on the reverse strand, counting down.
TTAGATGGATTACGGCTCGACACCAGCTGCTTT
>CALFUQ010000096.1 GCA_937929885.1 uncultured Saprospiraceae bacterium | reverse complement strand
ACCTAGCTATCCTATTGACTGGAGAAATTATCCATCTTGGATTATTATTAAAAATATGATTATTCATTTTCAATAAAAAGCACAAGAATATACAAGCGAAGGCTATCCACAAGGACAGCCTTAAGCTTATAAAATTGCAAGTGTCTATTATTCTTTACTTTCTTGAATGGAGACCTATTGTATTTCCATCTAAGTCCTGAAATAAGGAAATAAAACCAAACTGACCTATAGCCATTTTGTTCTTGATTATTTTCCCACCAGCCTTTTCAATTCTTACTTCTTCAGTAATGCAGTCTTCTGATGAAAAATATATTACTGTATTACCTGCTTGTGTTGATACGTTTTGACTTTCAACCAATGCTCCTGTAGCGTTAGCTCCATCCTCGTTAAATGGAAACGTCGATTGTTTTCCCCATTCAATAGGCAAATCTGTTAGCTTAATTCCAAACACGGTCTCATAAAACAATTTCGACTTTTCTAAATTGGAAACATTAATATCAAACCAACATACTGGATTTAAATTCTTCATTTAATCTCTGTTTAATAATTCTATGCAAAATTGCATTACAAAGTTGATTTACTACAATAGATTAAAATTGTAAAAATGGGACAAGTCAATTCTTTTTATCAAAGATTAATGACATCTCAAAGTTTTCTCCATAAAACTCTTTTGGTGAAAAACCTGTAAACTCTTTAAATTCTTTAATGAAATGTGATTGATCATAATAGTCATTTTGATATGCAATGTCGGTTAGACTTTTATGTTTAGAAGATAATAGTGTTTTAAGAGTAGCTTGCAATCTTATTGTTTTTGATAGCTGTTTAGGACTTAATCCAATTGCAGATGCAAACTTACGTGACAGTTGTCTTCGATTTATATTATTTTTTTCTGTTAATTGATTAACTGTAGTGTGTCCATTTTCAGTTAGAATCGTATTAACAATCGATTTTATTATTTCATCAATAGTTCCAGAGTCTGTTAGTTTACTAAACAAGAACTCCTCAATAATTCTAATCCTAATATCTGTCGATTCTGCTTTAAGAATATTTCGTTCTAACTTTGTTCCAGCCTCTCCATAAAGTCGGTGTAATGAAATTGGCGTATTCTCCATTTCTTTTAATGGGATTGTAGAAAAAGGTAAAAATCCATTAGGATGAAATTGTGCTACAAAGGTTCCAGTATCTCCATCTGGTTCTACTATATATGGACGGGTCAATTGCCCAATAAGGAAGCACCTAGGCTGTAAGTATTTTTCTCCTAACTGCGGGTGATGCCAGTATAAATCACCATAGTGAAAGATTAATTTCATCGTGCCATCAGGAATAATTGTATTAAGTTGAGGTGTTTCTCCAATTGGAAAATCTAAAGTCCAATAACGTTTTACAAAGTCTCTCAGTTTTATATCTGGCTCAAATACTTTTCCTTTCATAACAAAAATGATTTTTTAGTAAATGGTCTAAAACTCTAGCTAATGAATAAACATTGCTTTTATTTCAATTACTCAAACTTGAATGATACTTAACAGGCAACGTATTTCGTCTGCAAAAAGTAAGCTGTAGATATGAGATCAACTTATGGTTAAATTCTATCCATATCCTTTTTTAGCGCTGTAAATATCTCTTGAGCATTTTTGAATATAATTAAATGTCCTTCGTTAGGAAATATTTTTAACTGACTATTTGATATCGTTTCATGAGTATACATTGCCCATTCTTTTGGTACATTATTGTCTTCGCTTCCATGCCAAATAAAAGTAGGGACGTTAATATCAGTTAAGTTAAATTTCCAATCTTGAACTAATATTTTTGAAATTTCATGTGCCACTCCTTTACTGCCGTTTTTGAATGCCTCTGTAAAGAATTTTTCAAACACGTTCATAACTAATTCACTCTTTAAAACTTCTTGGTCTGGAGCACTCATAACCTTTAGGAAATTTTTTAAAACATTTTTTGGATTTCTTTTTAATTGCCAAGTTTGAATTCTGAGCATGAATCTTAAAAAGATAGGAAAGGACTTTGCCATCTTCAACAAGATATTTACTTCTTTACTTAATAGCTTTTCAGTTTCCTTTGTATAAGGCGCAAACCCACTTATTATTCCTAGTTTTTTTGTTTTCTTTCTAAGCATATGAGCTATGCCCATAGCAAAAGGAGCACCAGCTGACATGCCTACAACTGAGAATTCTGTAATGCCTAAGATTCTAGTAAGTTGGTCTATATCATTGGTGAAGCTTAATACACTCCCATTAGGATTAAAATCGGATTCGCCGTGCCCAGGTCTATCTACTGTGATTATTCTTATGTTAATATCAACAGCAAAAGATTCATCGTAGTGCATTTCAAATCTTGAACTTTGGGAACCATGACAATAAATGATAGGATAACCATTTAGACTACCATATTCTGAATAACAAAGTCTTCTGCTATCTTTTAATACTATATGATTATTATTCAAAGTTGTTTTTAATTTTTATCGATTGTTTACTATTATAATTACAAGCAATTTGTATATACTGAGTCTCATTTCATTAACTTCTCATAGTAAGGACGCTCTGATAAGTCTGACCATGCAGATATATCTTTAGAGAACTTTTGATAGGATTCATTCACTTTCTTGCTGAACGCGTCTGATGCTACTTGTTCTTCCACAACTTCTCGAGAATACTGTTTTAGGGTAGATAACACTTGATCTGGAAGCTGCTTAATCTTCACCTCGCTTTCGTTTCTGATTTTGTTGATATAAGTATTATTCATGGCATCAAACTGAGCTATCGTCCAGGTGTGGATTCTATAGGTAGCTGTCTCTACAATTTGCTGTAGGCTAGGAGGGAGCGCATTGTAATCTCGCTTATTGACAAAGAACTCTAACATCGTACCTGGTTCGTGCCATCCAGGATAGTAGTAGTACTTGGCGATTTGATGAAAGCCCATTAAGTAGTCATGATAAGGTCCGATCCACTCAGTTGCATCGATTACACCTCGCTCTAGATTAGTATAGATCTCGCTACCAGCAGACAAAACAGCAGTACCACCAGCTTTGGCTAGCACCTTACCGCCCATGCCAGGCATTCTCATCTTAAGTCCTTTAAAATCGTCGATTGTATTTATCTCTTTATTAAACCAGCCAGCCATCTGTACACCAGTTCCGCCTGCAAGAAATGGAATCAAATTGAATCGATCATATAACTCTCTCCAAAGCTTAAGACCATCTCCAGAGATTAACCAACTATTCATCTGCTGCGTATTCATACCAAATGGGATAGCAGAAAAGAAAACGGTACTAGGTGCTCTACCAGCCCAATAATATGCACCACCAGCGCCCATCTCTGCCGCTCCACTACTTACAGCCTCAAAAGCTTCTAGCGGAGGGACTAGCTCTCCTCCTGCATATACTTTAATCTCTAATCTACCTTCCGACATGGTGTTAATCATCTCCGCAAGTTTCTTAGGGCCTGTACTTAAAATCGGCAAATTAGGTGGCCATGTTGTGACCATCTTCCATTTAAATTTCTTATTACTTATGATGTTAGGAGAATCAGACTGTGTAGTATTCTCCGATTGACAGGCTTGTCCAGCAAGCCCTAATCCTAACGCACCAAGAGAAGCTTTTTTAAGAAATTTATTGCGACTAAGTTTTTTCATAGATGCCAATTTAGAGGTATATGGAGATGAATATTAAACTATTTCTTTATATGATAGTTTTTACTCACATTAGTGTTACTAAACTAGAAATAAATATTGACCATGAAGAAGTACGATGAGCCTAATCCCCTTAATGATGTAGCTGCATTCCATACCACATTTGAAATGCCCATAGTAGATGAGCCTGCTATCCCAAATAAAGAAAGGTGCGAACTGAGAATATCGCTGCTACAAGAAGAATTAAATGAGCTAAAAGAAGCTATCGACAATGATGACTTAGTAGAATGCGCTGATGCTTTTGCAGATATACAGTATGTGCTTTCAGGAGCAATTTTAGAGTTTGGTCTTGCAACAAAATTCAAATCATTATTTGAAGAAGTGCAACGATCTAATATGAGTAAGACTTGTAAGAGTAGGGAAGTAGCTGTTGCAACACAGGAACATTATAAAAAGACTAAAGATACGGACTCAATTATCGAGGAAAAAGATGGAGAATTCTTAGTATTTAGAGTACCTGATCGTAAGGTCTTAAAGTCCGTTGAATATTCGCCTGCTGATATAAAAGGGATGCTTTGAGATTCTGATGAAAAAATCTGGATGCATCATATTCATATGCTTTGTTTTAGTTGGTTTTTACTCGGCGGAATAACATGCAAGAAAATTCTTATGGGCATTCCACAGGAAGGGTGGACAAGCTTCCATCATTATTTACAACTAAGACATAACAAGAACCATCTTCTGAGGTTAAAATTATTCCAGTATAAGGCTTACTCAGATAGAAATTACTTTCGATCTCTGCTAAATCACCAACTGTATTATTAGGATCGCAAGAGTTACCTATACCGTCTTGATCTATATCTTCTTGTCCTGGATTGTAAATGTCAGGGCAATTGTCTACATCATTTTCTAAGCCATCATTATCTAGATCAAGATTGCTTATGAGATTAAATGTAATCTTGTAGGTAGCAGAATTATTACAATCGTCTTTGGCTGTAAAATTAACATCGAATGAAGTGGGACAATCAAAATCACAATCATAACAATAGTCATTTGTAACATAAATTTCAAAAGCATCCATACAATCATCAACAAAGCCATTGCCATGGTCCGTAATATTGTCAATCTCCCTTTCTAATTCTTGTATCTCATCACAATAGTAAGTTTGATTAGTACTTATATTACTATTAAGGTAAGGTGCTTGATCATCAATAAATGTTATAATAACATCAAAAGATTCCATGTCTCCACACTCATCAAATACCTCAAAATCCACTCTAAAATCATCACACTCATGAAAAGGATGGATAGCGATATCATCAAAAAACCAATCAAGAGTTGAGCCATCTGCACAATCAGTTGAGGCAGGATTACTATTTATATAAGCATTAGCCCAAGCATATAATGCATCCTCATCTAATTCTCCTCCATTACATTGAGCAGTATATGGCGGCGGATAACTATTTATAGTAATAGTAGCATTACATGTATATATAGAACCTACTAATATTAATATTACTGTCAAATAATTTAAAATAGAGTTTGTTCTTACCATGGTTTGATACTTTATAAAGACTCTGTAATTGTTGATAATAGTCCAATAAACATGCCATCGCATGCATTATTCGGCTACTAACAAGATACATACTTTAAACTATGCATCTTCCTCACCATCATCAAGAAGGAGCGTTTTATCGTCATCTGTGTCATCGACAACTATCTGAGCATCATCTATTATCTCATTACCATCACCATCAAGATCTTCGAATCCAGCGGCAACAACTGCAGGTTTTTCAGGTAACTCTAAGTTGTCAGGTTTAGAGATTGTAGTCTTACCTTCTGAGAATGCTCCATAATCACCTTCTGCATATTGATCAGCTTTAGAGAAAAAGTCATCAGTGCCCTCTAAAAGAGAACCACCAGCAGTTAGCGTTTCGTCAGCGAATTCGCCT
>CALFUQ010000095.1 GCA_937929885.1 uncultured Saprospiraceae bacterium | reverse complement strand
TTAGAAAGTGGAGAATTTACAGCAACTAAGAAGATGATTGTGATTGAATAGAGATTGAGTTACCGATAATATCTCAATCAGATAAGATAAAATCGGTTTTTGGGATGGCCTCTCTTCATTAATTTGAAGGGGGGCTTTTTTTATTACATTATTTTAGATATGTAAAATACCCCGAAAGGGGTATAGTCATATAAAGTGATTCAATTATATTTGTTGAATATATTAGGATAATTTCTAATATGTATACCTGCCATACGAGAGTTATAGAGAATCTAGTTTATAACTGAACCTTCAGACAATCTGTATTAGATAATAGAATTAGGCTACAACGCTGTTAAATGCGTGTAGGCAAAGAAATTATTTATCATTTAGGAATATGAGATGTGGTAATCGAGCATATCCTAAAACAGTTAAACTTAAATTTTGGATCTCATGATGAAAACGAATTTCATTAGTAGAAGCTACTTAAAATCTTTAAATAGATGTTTCTATTTAGTAATAGTACTAGGAATGGCAGTAAATGCTAGCCTATCTGCACAATGTTCTCTAGCTTGTAAATCAGCAATAAATGTATCAGTCGCCGAAGGAGGTGATTGTTCGATTATGCTTTCGGCTGACATTATACTTAATGGTAGTACTACTTCTTGTCCAATGGGTGCTGACTATGAAGGAACTATCACATATGCTGATGGAACATCATATACAGAAATGTTACCTTTTACATGGGACAATGCTTACGATTTTATACATGAAAGTGTTTCACTAAGCATCAAGGATCCTTTATCAAATAACACATGTTGGGGGACACTTAACATAGAAGATAAATTAGCACCAATTATTGATTGCCCTGATGGAGGGCTAGAAGTAATAGATGTAGTATCGTGTTGCAGTGATCTTATACTTGTTAATCCTGGTACTAGTCCAGGCATTGGTATGGGAGCTTGCTTAGATGTAGACTTAGCTCTTATGCCTACGACTGGCTCAGGTAGCCCATGTGTACAAGAATGTTCTGATTATACATGGGTAGTTTTAACTCAGACAACTACCCCAAATGATTGCCTTGGTAGCATATGTGATGAATACTCTAAAGTTATTGAAAGAACTCTTGTTGCAGTAGATGAATGGGGATTAGTTTCAGAAGACACTCTAAAGCAAACAATAAATGTTCGACGATTAGGGATTTCAACTGCTAATATTGTTTGTCCAGTCGGTACAACGACTCCAGTAAACATTACCTGTGAGACATTACCAGAGGAGACAATTTTTATTGACGAGATAGAAGTACCTGCTGCAACCTTAAATGGTGGAGGTCTTCCTAGTATAATTAAGGATGGAGTTACTATTCCGCTTTTCCCACTAAACGCTGGTGATTCGCTAACTACTACTGTATTCCAAGAATGTAATGTTTATGCAAGATTCGAAGATAGATTGATACCTAAAGTTGGAGGTTGTGGTGGTTATACTTTAGTAAGAAATTGGATTATTACTGAATCTACATGTGGAGATGATACAGTAATTCCTTGTACTCAAGTATTTGAGTTAGTAGATGAAGACGGTCCTACACTTGTAAGTGGAGTTAATGATTTCGAAGGAACAACAAATGGATATACATGTGAAGGTAATGTATTCGTACCTGCACCAGTATTCGTCGATGTTTGTAGTGGCATACAAAGTATAGATGTAACATTCCCAGGAGGATTCATTGAAGGATTCTCTCCTAACGGTGGTTTTATAGAATTGCCAGTAGGATCTAATGAAGTAATATTTGTTGCATATGATGAATGTCATAACATCACAGCTACTCCAGATACTGTGATAGTAGATGTATGGGATAAAACCCCTCCAGTGGCTATTTGTGATGAGCATACAGTAGTATCTCTTGCAGATTTTGGTAAGGATGAGAATGGGGTTAACAGTTTCAGCGCTGAGGTGCCAGCAGAAGTATTTGACGATGGAAGTTATGATGACTGTGGTATATCTAATGTTTTAGTAAGTAAAATGAATTTAGATTTATGTGGCCTGGGTCAGGATACAATTTTTGCACCTACTGTTAAATTCTGTTGTGATGAAGACTTCGTGATGGTTATTCTAAGAGTATATGACCAAAATGACAACTTCAACGATTGCATGTTTGAAGTAGAAATACAGAATAAAATTGAACCTAAGATTTTAAATTGTCCTGCTGATATAATGGTTTCTTGTGATCTTAATATTAATGCAAGTGAACCTAATCTATCTAATATTTTTGGAACACTAGTAAGTGAAGCTGAGTTGGTTGAGACTTATGATTTTAGAGGAGGTGATCAGACTGGAGGATTTTTAGTAGAAGGAATAGGTACTGAATTGGATACGCTTTGTGATGGTTCTGATGCTGAGCCTTTTGAACTATGGGATGGTCAATATTGGGATAATTGTGGTGGCGCTACAGTGCAGACAACTGTAGCAGATGGAAGAAATAAGTGTGGAATTGGTACAATAACTAGAGTTTTTAGATTATTTGGAACTGATAATAAACAAGCTGATTTATGTCGTCAAAGAATTCGAGTAAAAGCAATTAAGGAATTTGATTTCAAAACAATTGTGATGCCTTTAGACACATCTATCATGTCATGTGGTTTTCCTGAAGATTATGGCCCTGAAGTAACTGGTTATCCAGAAATTGTTGAAGGACAGTGTGATTTAGTAGGTTTTAATTATACAGATCAAGTATTCTTATTCAACGAATATGATATTAACAGTACTCAAGCTTGCTTTAAAATATTAAGAACTTGGCAGTTCATTGATTGGTGTTCATTCGAAGGAGATGACAACCAACCTTACCCAATGCCACCATATGAGCAAGTAATAAAAGTTACAGATCAGGATGCTCCAGAGATACTATTTACATGTGAGGAGAGATCTGAGTGTTCATTTGATGCTGAATGTAATAGTGGATATATAGAGTTATTAAAGACAGCGATTGATGGATGTACAGGATCCGATCATTTAAGATGGGAAGCAAGTGTATTCATAGATATTAAAGCAGAAACAAATGTTGTTGATACAGTATTCACAGGAGTTGGAAACTTAGCGAACGCTAGTGCTCATTACCCTATAGGTAAACATTTAGTAACATGGTCTTTCTGGGATAGATGTGGCAACGTGACACATTGTGACCAAATATTTACTATTAAAAATTGTAAAGCTGCAGCGCCATATTGTATTGATGGATTAGTAGTTGATTTGATGCCAGTAGATGAAAATGGAGATGGAGAGCCTGACAGCGGAATGGTAGAATTATGGGCTAGTGATTTTGACTTAGGTAGTTCACATCCATGTGGATATGATGTTATACTATCATTCAGTGATGACATTACAGAAACTAATAGAACATTTACCTGTTCAGAAGCAAATCAGACAGTAAATATTGAAATATATACCTCAGTAATAGTAGGAGAAGGAGAGCACGAAGAAATCGTACAATCATTCTGTAGAACAACACTCAAAGTGCAAGATAATATGAATGCATGTTCTAGTGTAGCAGGAGAAGGTAGAGCATTAATCTCAGGATTAATTACCACCGAGTTAGATCAGAATGTAGCTGAAACAGTAGTAAACTTAGAAGGCACAGAATTAGCACCTGCGATGACTAACGAATCAGGAGAATATGCATTCCCTGGTATGGCGATGGGAGGAGCATATGTAGTAGCGCCTGCAAAGGATAAAGATGATATAAATGGTGTAAGTACTCTAGATCTTGTAATGATTCAAAAGCACATTCTTGGATTAACATTATTAGAAGGTCCATATAAGAAAATAGCTGCAGACATAAATAAGGATCAGAATATTAGCGCAAGTGATTTAGTAGAATTGAGAAAACTGATCTTAGGTAACATTGATTCTTATAGCTATAATGAGAGTTGGAGATTTGTAGATAAGGATTACACATTTGCTAATAGTAATAATCCGTTAAGCGAATTATTCTCAGAGGATTATGAGATTTCTTCACTAGATACTGATATGAACATAGATTTCACAGCAGTAAAAATTGGTGATGTCAATAACTCGGTTACTATAGCCAATTACTTGACAACTGAAGTTAGAAGCAGTAATAAGCTGGAATTAACTGGAGTTAGCGAAGTAAATGGAGAGCAGATCAGAATACCAGTTACTTCAAAGTCTAAAGAGTTATTAAGCGGATTACAATTCACGCTAGATTATACTCTTCTAAATCTTGACTTTGTAAATATCGAAAGCGGCAAGCTTAATATTAATCAAGATAATTTAGGTCTAAGAAGTAGTGATCGAGGATTAGTTGCTTTAAGCTGGAATGCGGCAGAGTTAGTTTCTGTAGACAAGGATGAAGTATTGTTTACGATAGTTCTTTCTGGATCAAATAAAGATCTTAATCAGATAGAATTAAACTCTGAAATTACTACTGCTGAAGCATACACAACTGGTAATGAGATTATGGATGTTAATCTAGAATTGGAAGATTCTAGTATTGCGGCTCATACTTATGAATTAAAGCAAAATACTCCGAATCCATTTAAAGATGGTACGACAATATCATTCACATTACCACAAAGCATGAATGCAACAATTAGCATACATGATATCACTGGTAAGTTGGTAAGACAATACCAAAATTCATTTAGTGCTGGATTAAATAGTATTGAATTATCAAGAAGTGACCTGAACACGTCGGGAATATTATACTACACATTAAAGACAGATAACTACAGTGCTACCAAACGTATGGTAATACTGGATTAGATATAACACAAAGATTTACTGTTTTTGGGATGGGACCCTTCTCCATTAATTTGGAGGGGGTCTTTTTTTTAAAATAAAAGTACTTTTGAACCAATAATGGGAAGAATACTTGCTATAGATTATGGAGAAAAAAGAGTTGGGTTAGCAGTTACTGACCCATTACAAATTTCAACTAGTATTTTGCCTTTTCAAGTAGAAACTAAATTTAGAAAATGGTTGTTAAGTTATTTCAATGAAGAAGAAATAGAAACAATAGTAATTGGTTATCCTGAGCATAGAGATGGAAACTTAACAGCCTTAGCTGAGGAGATAGAGAAGTTAGTTTTATTTATAATTAAGAAAGAACCCAAAACTAAGATTGTAAAATTGGAAGAAAGCTTTACTACTAAAGATGCAATGTCACTTATGATCAAATTAGGAATTAGCAGAAAGAAGAGGAGAGAGAAAGGCTTGATAGATAGCTATAGTGCACTTGTAATTTTGAATGAATATTTAGATACCAGATCATGATATTACCAATATACGCTTATGGGCAACCAGTACTCAAAAGAGTAGCTAAACCTGTAGCAGAAAATCATAAAGGCTTAGAAGAATTGATCGCTAACATGTGGGAGACAATGTACAATGCAGAAGGAGTGGGATTAGCAGCACCACAGATTGGACAATCCTTAAGAATATTCATCGTAGATACTAAACAGACTTATGGAGAAGAGGACAAGGAAAAAGGAATCAAGTCAGTATTTATAAACGCAGAAGTAATTGTAGAACAGGGAGAATTTTGGCCGTACGAAGAAGGATGTTTAAGTATACCACATATCAGAGGAGATGTAGAAAGACAGAAAATTCTCAAGATTAAATACTTCGATGAAAACTTTGCAGAACGTATAGCAACTTTTGAAGGGATCAATGCGAGGGTAGTGCAACATGAATATGATCACATAGACGGAATCTTGTTCTTAGAAAAACTGAAGCCCCTCAAAAAAAGAATGATTAAAAGAAAACTAGATATAATCAAGAAGGGTAAAGTTGATTCTGATTATGCGATGAGATTTGTTAGATAATTATTTTCTTCCAAAATCTGCAGGAATTTCACCCCATCTTTTAGTTTCCCATTTTAGTATAGGATTTTTGTAGGTATTCGCTTTTAGCCAAGCTTCTGCTCTGTCTATCATTTTAAATAGGATACTATTTTTAGATGTTTTAACAAGTTTAGTTTTTGACTTCTTTTTAGCTACCCAACCGATAGCAATTTTAGAATCAGAATAGATTGGAAGCTTATCATCACCTATCTTTTTTAAATAGGCCAACCCATGCACGAGAGCTAAGAACTCCCCAACATTATTAGTGCCTCCATCAAAAGGGCCAAGGTGAAAAATCTCATCTTTGTTTTTGGTATCTACACCACGATATTCCATCTTTCCAGGATTGCCAGAACAGGCTGCATCCACAGACATGCTTTTCCAAACTATTTCTTTCGAGAATTCTAAATCTTCAATATGTTTTTTGGTACTAGTTTTCTTTTTAATTGATTCACTGAAGTGATTTGAAAATGCATCCTCAGCCTCTGTCTTTGATTTAAATGATTTGTATTTTGCAGCAGGGTAGCCTTTGATTTGTAAATTACATGCTTCCCATGAATCATATATTCCTGGACTAACACCAACCCAAACTACATAGTACTTTTTCTTTTTTGCCATATTATAAATAGCAAGTTAAAATGTTTATAGATACGCATACACATTTATATGTTGAAAACTTTGATGTAGATAGGGATCAAGTTATTAGTAGGTGTAAAGAGCAAGCCGTTCTGAAAGTTTTACTGCCTAACATAGATGAAACTACACTAACTGCTGTGAAGCAATTAGCTGATGATTATCCTGATACTTGTTTTGCGATGAATGGGCTCCATCCATGTCATGTTAATGAGAAAGTAGTAAGTACTCTAAATAGATTGAAGTCTGATTTTTCAAAATATGGATATGTCGGAGTAGGAGAGATAGGTATTGATTTTTACTGGGATACTACTTTTGCAGAAGAACAAATATTTGCATTTAAAGAACAAATCAAATGGTCCAAAGAATTGAGTATACCATTTGTTATTCATTCAAGGAGTTCGCTTGATCTTACTATTAAAATTGTCGGAGATAGTGATTGTATTCCTAACCAATGTATTTTTCATTGTTTTGATGGGAAGTTAGAACATGCTAATAAAATCATAGACCTTGGAATGAAGATGGGTATAGGAGGACCTGTTACGCATAAGAAGTCAAAATTGGTTGAGGTAATCCGAGCAATAGATTTAAAGCATATAGTATTAGAAACCGATTCTCCTTACCTTACACCCAGTCCTCATCGTGGGGAACGTAATGAAAGTTCTTATATACCAATAATTGCAAGAAGAATAGCAGAAATCAAAGAAGTAAGTATTGAAGAGGTTGCAGAAGTAACTTCTCAAAATGCTAGGGACATATTTAGTAATATTGATCTTTCATTTTAAATAATCAAAGATTATCGTCGTGTATTTATTACGCGCTTAAGTATAGGAGGGTTGGCCGAGTGGCTTAAGGCGCACGCTTGGAAAGCGTGTATATCTCAAAAGGATATCGAGGGTTCGAATCCCTCACTCTCCGCTTTTTTCTATATACGTATTTTATTTCTTTATAATAGAAGTGTCTACACACCGCTTTCACAACCCGTTGCATCTAATTTATAAAGCTTTAATCCATTTATAAATTTAAAGGTTGATGAATTAGTATAATATGTATCTGGTTGATGCTAAATGGGGTAACTGACTTTAGATGGTATATACATAACAACGGCAAAAAAAAATAATGAGAGCTTACATAACTTTAGTAAATATTTCTATTTTTAGTTCTTTAACGCAACATTTTTATAAACCAATCTAAGAGAAAAACAAAACTGATTATGCGAAAATTATTATTTCTAATAGGTGTTTTCATGATAGCATCTTATTTCGGAGCGATAGAATCATTAGCGCAAGATGATGCAGCTGCTACTGGATTTCAAACACTAAAAGAAAAATTTATTGAAGGTGATTGGAAATTTATGAGTACAGTACTTGTATGTCTGATTCTAGGACTTGCATTCTGTATAGAAAGAATTATAACACTAAATATTGCAACTGCGAATACAGACAAATTGCTTAATAACATTGATGAAAGATTAGCTGATGGTGATATGGAAGGAGCTAAAGAGGTAGCAAGATCTACACCTGGCCCAACGGCAAGTGTATTGCACGAAGGGTTAAAGAATGCTGCAGGAGGACCTGAGGCAGTAGAGAAAGCTATAGTTTCTTATGGTTCTGTACAAATGGGGCTATTGGAGAAAGGACTAGTATGGATATCACTTTTTATTGCGATTGCACCGATGCTAGGATTTATGGGTACTGTAATCGGGATGATTGGAGCCTTTGATAGAATCGAGCAAGTAGGGGATATATCTCCGGCGATTGTTGCAGGGGGTATTAAGGTAGCCTTATTGACAACTGTATTTGGTCTTATCGTAGCTATTATCCTACAGATCTTTTATAATTATATCGTGTCAAAAATTGACGGGATTGTTAACAAGATGGAAGATGCGTCTATAGGACTTGTAGATGTAATGGCTAGAAATAATGTATTTAAATAACTAAGACTTAATAAGAGTTTATGTATAAACTACTAACAGATAAAGGACAAATGTTTGCTCTGCTTATAGGCTTAGTATGCATTGCCATATTCTTTGGAACTGTACTCTCTGGATTGAGTGGTGCAGGTTACAGTGTTTCTGATGATTTAAATCAGATCATGAAAAATAATCCAGGGGCAGATTTTAGCTTCTTTAATACAGGTATTACTGTAGTTATGATTTTGATTGGTATTGCTTTGGCAGCTGCAGTTATTTTCGGATTGATACAGTTGTTATCATCTCCGAAGAACTCTATGAAAGGAATTCTCTCTGTGGTCGCTATTGTAGCATTATTTTTTATTACATACAATATGGCTAGCCCTGATGCAACAGGTCCAATAGCAGAAACGCTACAAAAGTTTGATGTATCAGAGAATATAAGCAAGATGATTGGGGGTGGTATCACAACTACTGCAATTCTAGGGGGTATAGCATTTTTACTCCTAGTGGTATTTGAAATATTTAATCTATTTAAATAAAAAGTATCATGGCTAAAAAAAGCGCTAGAGATAGAATGAGTAATGAAGTGAATGCAGGTTCGATGGCGGACATTGCTTTCCTTCTATTAATATTCTTCCTCGTGACTACAACTATAGCAGAGGATAAAGGAATCTTGGCTAAGTTGCCGCCATGGTCGGAAGATGAACCGGATATTACTAAGCTGAAAAAACGTAATGTATATTCAGTACTGGTAAATGCTGATGACCAATTACTTGTAAGAGGTGAATTGACGAGCATCGAAAATTTGAAGGACGACACTAAAGTCTTTATTAATAATCCTGATGATCGTCCAGATATGGCTGAAGCGCCTACTAAAGCAATCGTATCATTAAAGCACGATAGAGGTACTAAGTATAATACTTACTTGAACGTATATAATGAATTACAAGCAGCTTACTCCGAATTGAGAAATGACTTAGCAGAAAGAAAGTATGGTAAGCTATATGAGTATTGTGATAGAGAACAACGTAAAACAATTAGGAATGCAATTCCTTTAATTATCTCCGAGGCTGAGCCTTCATCATTCGGAGAGGAGAATTAATATTTGTTCATTTTTAATTTAACCACGCATGGCAAAGTTTGCTAGAAAAAGAGGAAAAGATTCACCAGCAATATCTACGGCATCATTGCCAGATATCATATTCATGCTTTTATTCTTCTTCATGGTTGTAACTGTGATGAGAGATGCTACGATTATGGTGGATGTAGTAACCCCCAAAGCAACTGAATTAGATAAACTTGAGAAAAAATCTCTAGTTAATTATATCTATGTAGGTAAGCCAAAGGAAAAGTATCAAACAAAAGCAGGAACAAATGCAAGAATGCAATTGGGAGATAAGTTTGCTACATTATCAGATATTCCATTGTTCTTAGAAAAACATAGAACGAAAATTAATGAAGGTCAAAGAGGAGGGATAAAAACGTCATTAAGAGTAGATGAAGATGTTACAATGGGTATCGTATCAGATATTAAAACAGCACTTAGAAAGGCAGGGCAGTTATTAATAAACTATTCAGCTAAGCCTAAAACCGAATAATAAAGAAAATATTCGATAAGAATTACAAAGCTTATTTCTTCACAGAAATAAGCTTTTTTTTTACCTCAATCTATCCATTGATTTAACGAGGCTTTCATCTTTGCCTATAAATTGATTAGCGACGTATAAGAGCACCAAACTTATAAGTGGTAGAATTGCACCAATTCGAATATTAATGCCATTCAGCCCGCCAGTTTGGTCTTGGGCGGCAAAAAGATAACCTACACCAAGGATAGCAATACAAAGTATAATAGTAAACCAATTTATGCTGGTTTGCAGCTTCCTATTTTTAAATAGAAAAATTGCAATTAGGCTCAGCAAAATGCCTGCTCCAACTAAACCCAATAAAATACTATTATCAAATACATTGAAAACACTATCTGAGAAATAACCAGTGCCCTGTTTTGCTGAAGTAGCAAAAGGGAAGACAAACTCTAATCCTAAAACGCCACTAGCCAGTAGCATGAAAAGTGATTGAATTCTTTGTATCATATTTATCTCTTTACTTTAAAGCGGCAAAATTATACCATTTTAGAATCATATAAATTTAAGAGTGCAAGATAATTTTTCTCTTCAAAATCGGAATTTCAGCTATTGGGAAAGCGATGTATTGGCTCGTAAAAGGGATTTTATAATCATAGGAGCTGGGTTGGTAGGCTTATCAGCTGCAATATCTATAAGACAGAAATATCCGCTCTCAAGTATTCTAGTTTTAGATAGATCTAGTATCCCTCTTGGAGCTTCTACTAGGAATGCTGGTTTTGCATGCTTTGGAAGTATATCTGAAATTATAGATGACCTTAAGCATATGAGTTCATCTGAGGTAGAAAATCTTATTAGTAAGAGGTATGCAGGCTTGGAAATTTTAAGAAAGCGTGTAGGAGATGAAAATCTTGCTTTTCATAAGCTTGGAGGATATGAAATATTTTCTGATGCTCAATCTGAAGTCTATAATGAATGTTACGATAGACTAGATGAAATTAATAAGTTGGTTTACAATGCAACGGGACTATCTAACTGTTTTGCTTTAAGCAGTAAATCATTCGGGATAAAGAGTTATGAGAAGCTAGTTTTTAACCAGTATGAAGGCCAGCTGCACCCTGGACAAATGATGGATCAGTTACTTTACATCTCAAGACAAAGTAACATAGAAATTAAGTATGGGGTCGAAGTAGATTCTTACAATACAGATGAAAATGATTTAGTAGTTTCTACA
Source organism: uncultured Saprospiraceae bacterium (assembly GCA_937929885.1). Classification (GTDB taxonomy): domain Bacteria; phylum Bacteroidota; class Bacteroidia; order Chitinophagales; family Saprospiraceae; genus CALFUQ01. The sequence goes on along the minus strand of CALFUQ010000095.1, from coordinate 54,707 downwards.
GTGAATCATAAGCTCAGTTTTACGTGTAGCAAATTGTTAATTACTACTAATGCTTTTGCTAAATCTCTAGTTGATGATGTAGATGTAGTGCCAGGCAGAAATCAAGTGATGATTACTAAGCCGATTAAAAATTTAAGTATCAAAGGAACTTTCCACTATGACAAAGGATACGTTTACTTTAGGAATGTTGGAAGTAGATTATTAATTGGAGGAGGTAGAAATATTGCTTTGGAAGAAGAAACAACATCAGATTTTGGATTAACTGATTCTATAAAGGATTACTTGAGAAAACTCCTAAATGAAATCATTCTTCCCGATACTCCATATGCAGAAGATTCGTGGTGGTCTGGTATTATTGCCACTGGATCAAGTAAAAAGCCAATAGTAATGGAGTATACCAAAAATGTATTTGTGGGCATAAGGCTAAGTGGTATGGGAGTTGCACTAGGTAGCTTAATCGGTCAAGAATTAGCCGATATGGTATGAAAAAATTAACAACACCACTTCCTTCACGTCCGTTTTAATTTAGATGTTACTAAAGAAATACGCTTACCTAATTTTACTTTCATTATCTATTCTATTGGGTAGTGCTGTAGGTGTATCTTGTCAAACTGAAATAGATACCACTAGCTCAGACAATCAAAAGGTAAATATTAAAAGTGCAGAGAGTATGGTCCATACACGAGTAGATGGAAATGAAATCGATTCATTAAAAGGTGATATAAGATTGTATCAGGACAGCACTTTTATGTTTTGTGATACGGCCATTATTGTCAATAAGGAGCATCTAGTTGCATATGGTAACGTGATCATTTTACAAAACGATACTATTCAAACTTATTGTGATTCTTTGAGTTATGAGAGTGGGTCAAAGCAGGCAGAACTATTTGGGCAAGTTATATTGATTAACGGGAAGGAAAAGCTTAATACAAACTACTTAAAATACAATCTTGGAACTAAGAAAGCCACCTATACTGATGGAGGCATTTTAACGAAGGGAAATACTAAATTAAGTAGCAAGAGAGGAATTTATTACGTCAATGAAAAGGTAGCCTATTTTGCTAAGGAGGTAAAAATTATTGACGAAGATCTGACAGTAAGTACAGACACCCTTACCTATTCAATGGAAGAAGAGAAAGCGACTTTTCTAGGCCCTACTATTGTTACTGATAATAACTCAGAAATCTATTGTGAAAGTGGATACTATTTAGTCCCACAAAAAAGTGCTTTGTTTGAGGATAACGCTCAATATATCAGTGGAGCTAAACGGGCAACAGCAGACCAGATTTTCTATGAGGGTGGAGTAGGAGATGTAATTCTAGAAGGGAATGCCAAATATTTTGAAGGAAAGAAAGAGGCGACAGCAGTAAAGATTGTTTATAATGAGAAAGATGAAACAACTCGATTAACAGGAGATGCCTTTTATAAAGATGGCCAAAAGGAAGTTGCATCCGATGTAATAAATTACAACGGTAAAACGGAATCGGTTACTACCTCTGGTAAAACAGAAATTTACGAAGACGATACTAAGTTAATAGCAGAAGGTATAGAGTATAATGATTCTCTGGACTTAGGTCATGCATTTGGGAATGTGGTGTGGGAAGATACCGTACAAAATATCAAGATCTATTGTGATGATATGTACTACAGCGATACAGAAAATTATGTCAAAGCATTTGGTACAAAAGCTAGGCCACGCCTTGAGTCTTTAATGCTAGGTGATACCTTGTTCTTGGTAGCTGATACGTTGGTGTCATTAACGGTAACTGATAGCCTTGGGTCTAAGGATATTTTCAATGCCTACGAGAATGTAAAGATCTTTAAAGAGGACCTGCAAGCTGTCTGTGACTCCTTAACCTATAGCGCTTCTGATTCTCTTTTTGTTTTATACGATGATCCTATACTCTGGTCTGATTCTACTCAGATGACAGGTGATACAATCAAGATAATATTAGGGAATCATGAGATTGATTCTCTCAAAATTTTCAATAATGGATTTGTTATTAATGAAAATTCTGATGCTATTTATAATCAAATGAAAGGTCAAAATGTATTTGCAAATTTTATAGGCGGGAAATTAAGTGATATGATTTTGGAAGGAAATTCCGAATCGATTTATTTTATGCAAGATGAAAACGACGCATACATTGGTATGAATAAATCCCTTTGTAATAAAATTTTAGTCTTGTTCGAAGAAAATAAAATATCCGATATCAGATTTTTAACTAACCCTGCGAGCACTATGTCTCCCTTAGATAAGTTATCTGATTCAAAAATGAAATTAGATGGTTTCAAATGGTACTATACAAACAGACCGTTGAGTATATTTGATCTCAAATAGCAAACGATGCAGAGGTTCTTATTTATTTTTTGCTTCTTTTCATTATTCCTAGGGCCTGTATTAGCCCAAGAAGATCAATTCTTACAAGCTAATAATGCATACAATCAATCTGATTATGGTAAAGCTATCTCATTGTACGAGGAGATATTATCAACTCAACAAGAGTCTGTAGATCTTTATTTAAATCTTGGAAACGCTTACCTTAAAAATAATCAGCTAGGTAAGGCAGTATTAAATTATGAGCGAGGATTAAAAATTGATAACAGTAATAAATTGCTTCTACAAAACCTCAAATTTGCTAATAAGCAAATAGAGACTCCTTTAACTCTTATTCAGGATTTTTTCTTAAGTCGTTACTGGCATACAGTAGTTACAAGTATGAGTTCTGGAGGATGGGCATCATTGCAAATTATCCTGTTAATATTGATTGCTATAGCTTTAGGCTTTTGGTTCCTTGGCAAATCACTTTCTAATAAGAAAACGGCATTCTACAGTTTAATAATCTTAGTTAGCATATTGCTCTTTAGCATATTAGCTGGCACAACAAAATATAATATAGAAAGAAACGCAACTCATGCAGTGGTCATAAACAATAGTGCGTCACTACTTACTGGAGCTAGTCCACAAAGCGAATTACTATTAAATCTATCAGAAGGAATAAAAGTGAAGCTGCTAGACCAAATCGAAGATTACTACAAAGTAGAGCTAATAGACAAAGAAGTAGGCTGGATTGCTCTAAGTGAATTAGAGGCAATATAACTTTAAGGCTTGTTAATAAACAAGACTTAAATTCCAAAGAAAATCTATTGAAAAAGTAAAGATTAAGAAAAGATAAAAGCTTATGCTTTACCTCCGTCTAATCTATCTTGCAACTCTTGTAACTCATCCCACTTTCCATCAGCTGCTAGTTGTGCTTGCTCTGGCCATGTAGTAGGGTCGTGCATTTTATATCTTGGCCCAGCTTCTAGTAAAGACTCTTTAATTTTAGCAGGGTCAGCTTTAGCTAATAGTGCAAAAGTTGTATAACCAGCATTAGTCAATATTTCAGCAATTTTTGGTCCAACACCCTCGATTTTTTTCATATCATCAGGCTTAGCATCTGCAGCAGGAGCTACAGGAGCGGCTTTTACTTCTACAGGAGCTTCTTCTTGCGGCGTAGGAGCTGCTGCCTTAGGTGCTGCTTCTGTTTTTGGAGCTGACTTTGGTTTTGGTGCTGCTTCTGCTGCTCCATCTACAGGTAGGATATTTACAAACGTCCTGTTAAGTCTTTTCTTCTTAAAAGTAACTGTACCATCAATCAAAGCAAATAGTGTGTGGTCTTTACCCATACCTACATTTAGTCCAGGATGAAACTTTGTTCCTCGCTGTCTGATAATGATATTACCAGCTCTAGCTACTTGACCGCCAAATAGTTTTACGCCAAGTCTTTTACTATTACTATCTCTTCCATTATCCGTACTACCGACTCCTTTCTTATGTGCCATGATTTGATGATTTTATTTTTTCAACAGCTTATGCTGTAATTGAATCTATTTTGATCTTAGTAAAAGATTGTCTGTGTCCATTTTTTACTGCGTATCCTTTTCTTCTCTTTTTCTTGAATACTACTACCTTATCGCCTTTCTGATGGTTAAGTACTGTAGCGCTCACTGAAGCACCACCCACATTAGGAGTACCTACAGTTGTACTGTTATCACTACCTACAAGTAATACTTCGTCAAAAGACACCTTGTCACCTTCAGAAGCATTAAGCTGATGAACGAAAATTTCTGCGTCTTTTTCTACTTTAAACTGTTGACCAGCGATATTTACTATTGCGTACATTTCTTCTGTATTTGATACGTATTTAAAATGGTCTGCAAAAATAGAACTATTCTACTTAAATAGAAAGATAATTTTTAAGAGAAAATCCTTGTAATTAGGGGGATTTAGGGAAATCTAGCTGTTTTGCAGGAGGAGATCTCTCAAACAGAATTTTTTTGTCAAAATCTCTCCATTTCTATCAATTTTTAGCTTAATACGTTTACCTGGTCTTGATTCTAGCTTTTTTACCAATTTTTCTAACGTATAGTGCTTAGATTTTAACCAACCTATTTTTATGATTTTATCCCCTGGTCTAATATCTACTTCAGATGTAGGGCTATTCGGCAGTACGAACTTTACTTCGAAAGTTTTAAAATCTTTGCCTAACGCTACTATCTCTAGACCACTCAGATCATATTTAAAATCATCATTGTACTTCTTATGTGATTTGAGATATAGCTTTTTACTAAAGAAATCAATAATCACATGAAATCGTGATAGTAACTTATTTCCCAAAATTCCATTCCTGACTATCAAAGCATCTTCATAAGCGACAAGATCAATATCCTGGAAAGAAGTAAGTACAAAATCGAATTTATAAGGACTTAGATTTAAACGCTTAACCTTACCTAAAAAACCTTTTATAGGGCCTCCTAATCCGTATCCTAATCGGCCATCAATCACAAAATCAGGTAACACCAAACTGCTATCTGTATTAGTGTGTATTAGAAGCGGTATAGCTGCACCAGTATCCAATAGCAACGTAGAATTATAAACATTGCCATTTTGTAAATGGACTGGAGTTTTTAAATATGCTTTATTATGAATTACTGTTAGATCAAATTCTGTAAAGCCCTTTTTTTTGTCTGGAGCTACAAATTTATCGGGATGCGTAATAGTTATTTTCTTCTTTCTATAATCTATGGTTAGCACCATGCCCTTAAACATGCTCGTCCCTAGAATGCCGCTGATCTCTTCTCCTATCGTTTCTCGTAATTTAGAAATCTCATCTTCTAAAACCAGTATATCTCTAGTTACGGTTTCACCTTTTTTGAGGTCGATATAAATATTCCTCGCTATCAATGCATGTACATCATTGCTTATGTCTGAGCCAAGGATTTTTATCTTTTTGGAATAATCCATATTGATAAGATCTGCCATAATCTTATGAAACATGATCGTATGCTCAGCTCCAGTATCGAATATAAACTTGAGAGGTAATGTTTTGTCGATTTCAATATCAACTAAGATGAATCCTTGGGTATAATCAAATGGTATTTCAATTTGGTCTTTTTCTCCTAGAAGATCAGTGCCTATAGGTTGAGCACTTATCGGAGTTAAGCTCCAAACCAATAAAAACAATAAAACACCTATGCTTCGATTCAAGTTTAGCTATTTAATGAAGTAACTAAAAGGTAGCATAAAATTTTTCTTATTAGTTGCAATTACACTAAAAATAAAAAGCCCACTTGCGTCTGCAAGCGGGCTTTTAAGTATGTTTCTAAGAAGTTACTTATTTCATAATTGTAACCTCAATTCTTCTATTTTGTGCCATTCCTTCAGGAGTATCGTTAGGTGCTACTGGATTAGCTGCTCCATAACCTTTTGTTGCGATTCTAGATGCATCGATTCCCGCTGCAACTAATCTGTTTTTCACGGATACCGCTCTTGACTCTGACAATGTTACATTTTTAGCAGCATCACCTGAGCTATCAGTATATCCATCTACATTTATTTTTAAATCTGGATAAGCTTTAAGGATAGATGCGAAATTATCAACCTCTGCTCCTGATTCTCCAGCAATAGTTGCCGAACCAGAACTAAATGTCAAATTCTTGAAAGTTACTTTTCCATCTCCTTTAAATCCTCCATCAATGAAGTCCTTCATCTGAGCACCCGCTGATCCTGCTGCGAAAGAGATCTTATCCATTGCCGCTTTTGCCGCTTCATTTATATTTCCAAATACTCCTCCAATAGCATCTACTGCACCTTCAGCCATATCACCTGCAGCATTCGCTACATCACCGACAGCTCCAGCAGTCTTATCAACTACATTCTCAGTCATGTCTTTAGTCTTAGCTGCCATATCATCTAAGGCATCTACTCCAGTATTACATCCTCTACTTCCAAACCATCCTAAAGCTAAAAGCCCTAAGAAAGCAGGTAGTAACCACTTTAATAATCCTCCTCCAGTTTTAACTGCAGCTCCTCCTACATCTCCTGCAACATCAGCTACTCCTCCAACAACTTTCTTACCAGCATCTAAGGTGCCTCCAGCAAGGTCCTTAGCACCACCTACAACTTTTTTACCTGTATCACTCACAGTATCTACTGCACCACTTGCTGCACCTGCTACTCTGTCTGCAATGTTACCACCATCAAATCCACTAAGTCCTAAAGCACCAGCCATTCCAGATGGAAGAGCAGAAGATACATGAGCTTTTTGACCTTTAAGCATGTCCATAAGACCGCCAGCATTAAGACCACCACTTCTCACTTGCTTACTTATCATACTGATTACAAATGGCGCAGCCATTTTTATCAGAGAAGAAGTAGCACTTGATTTCATGCCAGTAACTTTCATTAGTATGTCCACGACACCACCTATCTTGTTACCCATTAAGAATGATAATATCCCAGATCCACCGTTAAGTAATCCATTGACAGCTCCAGCACCGCCACCAAATAATCCACCTATATTTCCAAGAACGCTAGTATCAGCATCTTTTAATACGTTCATTAATTCTCCTGCACCAGCTTCCGAACTCCCTTTATCAATCACACTTCCAAGTATGGAAGGGAAAATATTTGCTAATGCCGAACCGACATTGGATTCTGATTCACCCAAAAATTTTGCAGCTTGGCTTCCTAGTTCACCGCCAACCTGGTCTTTGAGCATATCTAATAAGTTGATAGACATAATTCGTATGTTTTTTTAATGTTAATTAAATGAGGAGCAGTTATGGCTCAGAAAAAATTATCTAAGCTAACTCCTTGTAAAGTTTAATAATGAAAATTGCTTTAGTTTACAAATATATAAAGCTTATATAAGAAATTTTAATTTATTTAAGTGCCTGAATTATAGGGAGTTTTAGATTCAACCAATGAATATTGTTATATGTAGTGATAGTTTTAAGGACAGCCTGTCTTCTGATGAGCTTTCATATATAATAAGCCAGATTATCAGTAAAAAGTTTCCCAAAGCTAAGATTACCTGTATAGAACTAGCTGATGGTGGTGAAGGGTCTTTAAATGCGCTCGCGACTGGCTTAAATGCTGATATTATCTCACATTGTTCTCTAGATTCACTTTTAAGACCAATTGAAGCAGATTTTCTGCACTTCCCATCATCTAATCATATAGTAATTGAACTAGCACAAACATGCGGTCTTGGTCTCTTGAATTCCAGTGAGCGTAATTGTTTTTATACTTCTACTTATGGCTTTGGGCTTCAAATATTGAAAGCCTTGGAGTTTAAACCAGACTCAATTGATCTATTAATAGGAGGCTCAGCTACTAATGATCTTGGGGTTGGGATGGCAGCTGCATTATCTTGCAAGTTTTATAATCAAGAACAACAATTGGTACAACCAGTAGGTAAGGATTTAAATTCTGTGTCAAGGTTTGAACCTAATTACAACCTATTTGAAAACATAAAGTTTAAGGTTGTTACTGATGTAGATAATATTCTGTTGGGAGATGGAGGAGCAACGTATACTTACGGGAAACAAAAAGGAGCTAGCGCAAAAGAACTTGATCTCCTCGAAGCTGGAGCAAAAAATATTGTCAAATTAGTAAGCGCGAAAACTAAGTCCGAATATCACCTGTATCCTGGCGCCGGTGCTGCAGGTGGAGTAGGATATGGAGCAATGGTTTTTTTAGGAGCTATTAAAAAGTCTGGAATAGAATATATGATTGATAAACTCCAAATTAGAAAATCCATTTGTGAAGCTGACCTTGTTATTACGGGTGAAGGTAAACTAGATAATCAGACTTTAAATGGTAAACTGATAAGTGGCGTTTGCAAATTGGCATCAGAAGAAAATAAAAAAGTTGTAGCTATATGTGCCTTAAATGAATTGAGAAAAACTGAAATTTCTAAACTAGGATTAAGTAAAGTATATCCTCTTTATCTATCAGCTCCAGATTTCATTTCTAAAGAAAACACTGAAATAAGATTAGAAAAAATTACTCAAGAAATAATAAATGATAATCTTGGGTAAAGATGGATAAGCCACTTGCAAAATTATTACTGAATAAATTATACTCGATTTATTCTGACTCAAATCTTAGTCTACTAGACTATTGCAAGGAAGTTGATAGAATATTTAAATTTTGCATAGAGCAGCTGATAGAAAAAGACGGGATTCATTTTAGCACCATGTTTTCTAAGGTTGCATTCTTAGGTAATAAGTATGCTATCGATAAGAAGGTACTCTATCATTTACATGGATTTAGGAGAGCATCAGAGGATTTGTTTAGCAATGTTAAGAGTGAAGAGACTAAAGGGTTATATGCCAAGGCTGTTGCAGAGTTCATTTTACAAGTTGCCGACATCACTGAGATAGCAGATTGGAAGGCGATTTTAGATGTTTCACTGGTTATTCGTAAAAAAGATGAGCTAAAATCATTTATAAGTCATGCTGAAATACTTGTCCTTGATGTGGATTTAGAGGAGCACCTTATAAAAGGTTACACCACGATAACTCCTCACGAGAAAGTAGTTGCGAGATATAACATTCCACATAAAAATGAAATTTATACAAAAAGTATAAGGTCAATAGTAAAGTTGGGTGCGCTACCTATAAATTTTTATCTGCATGAGATTGAGGTGGATCAGGATGGATACTTTATACCTGGTATAATTGTGATAGAGCCATCTTATCTAGTAGATGTGACAGCAGTGGCAGAGGCCTATAAGCAAGATGCATCTATGACTAGGATTTCTTTGCTACGTAGATTTTTACCTTCTGCTTTTTCGACGCCATTGCTTGTAGGTAATATTGCTAACCATATGTTAGACGAATTAGTGGCAGACCCGACTATGGAGTTTAGCGAGATAAAGAAACAGCTCTTCCAGTTGCATCCTCTCTTATTTGCGATGTATGATAATGCTAAAATCATAGAGCTTATATCAGATTTAAAGTTGCATTATTCTAATCTTAAAAAGGTAATTAGTAATGACTTTGTAAGTCAAGGGATTACTCACAGCAATACTTATCTAGAACCTGCTTTTTATTCTCCCAGCTACGGTATCCAAGGGAGGCTTGATCTTCTACGTCATGATGAGGGCGGATCTAAAGCAACTATCGTGGAGCTTAAGAGCGGAAAGGCTTTTAGGGCTAATGTATACGGGTTGAGTGAGAAGCATTATGTACAGACCTTACTTTATGACCTACTTATAAAATCTGCTTTAGATAAAAAAATCTTAGTGGATAGCTATATCCTGTATTCTAAAGAAAGCGATCAATCCCTAAGATATGCGCCAGCAGTAAAGCTCAAGCAAAAGGAATCGATAAGAATTAGAAACGAAATAATAGTATATAATAAATCACTGGAACAACTTGATAATGATAAGATTCATAATATTCTAGATTTTATTAAAGTTGATAAATTCAAAAAAATTAGTGGATTCGAAAAAAGAGATGTAGAGCAGTTTGAAAAAAACTATGGCCAGTTAGATGCTAAAGAGAAAAGTTACTTTAATCACTTCACAGCATTCATAGCTAGAGAACAACGCTTATCAAAAATTGGGCAGCAACAGATTAATTATATCAATGGACTATCAGGCATTTGGGAAAATACAATAGAAGAGAAAAAGGAAAACTTTAATATTCTCAATGACTTAGAAATCACTTCTAATCTGACGGATGATGCAGTACCTCAACTAGTATTTAAAAAGTCGAAGCTTACGATGAAGCTTAGCAACTTTAGAGTAGGGGATATCGGTGTCTTGTATCCAGAACTAGGCAGCCCACAGTCAGCGCTACACACTCAAGTTTTTAAGTGTACTCTTCTAGAAAACAATGATAATGAAGTTGTGGTTAGACTGCGAAGCAAACAAAAAAACTATAGCATTTTCAGGAAGCATAAGTATTGGCACATTGATCATGATACCCTCGATACTGGTTATACCAAAATGACTAGAAGTTTGTTTGAGTTCTCCTCTAGCATCAAACGAAAAAGAGATTTATGGCTCACGAGAATACAACCAAATAAAACAACTAACAACGAATATCAACTATCTGATGAAATGACTGCTGAGCAAAAGCAGATTATGGGCGAGATACTTGATAGCGAAGATTATTATCTTTTGTGGGGTCCTCCAGGTACTGGTAAGACCAGTATTATGGTCAAACATCTAGTTGCATATCTATTTGAAAATACTTCGGAAAACTTACTGCTTTTAGCCTATACTAATAAAGCAGTAGATGAAATCTGTCAAGCGTTAGTAGCTATTAGCTCCGCTTTTAAAGACCGTTTCATTAGGGTGGGTTCTAGGTATTCTATCAGTGAGGAATTCATTGATAATTTGCTAGACGAGAGTATCAGGAATGTGAGTAACCGTAAGGATTTGAGAGCTGTCCTAGAGAGTAAGAGGATATACGTAGGGACGGTTTCTTCCATGCTTGGCAAAACTGAACTATTTGATCTCATCAGTTTTGATCGGATAATAATCGATGAAGCTTCTCAATTGCTGGAGCCAATTCTAGTTGGGTTTCTTACTCGATTTAGTAAGGTTGTTTTGATAGGAGATCATAAGCAATTGCCAGCAGTTGTCAGACAAAGTAAGTTAGAGGCAAAAGTAAATGATGATAGACTTATTGATTTAGGATTAACGAATATGTCTAATTCACTTTTTGAGCGATTATACTTAAGATGTCTATCTCAAGGATGGGACTGGGCGATCGGACAGTTAACACATCAAGGAAGGATGCATCAGGACATCATGGAATTTCCAAATGATAACTTTTATGATGGCAATTTGAAAACGATCGATAAAGTTACTCGACTACGAGAATCGTTAGCACTTAAGCCGACTGGCGAATATCCTCAGCTTGCTTCTGATAGATTAATCTTCATAGATGCAAAAGTAGATGAGCATGACCTCCAGATAAAAACTAATCATGATGAAGCTGAGAAGGTTGCCAAGCTTATAAAGAATTTACAGATCCTATTTGAAAAAAATGGTTGTCTAAAAGATAGGAGTGTAGGCGTTATAACACCATTTAGAGCTCAGATTGCAAATATCCAATCTCGTCTTAAAGGACATGGAATAGATGAATCCATGGTGGTGATAGATACTGTTGAGCGTTTTCAGGGAGGAGCTAAAGATGTGATTATTATTTCCTTCTGCATGAATCAGATTAATCAGCTTAACAGAATGATCTCGCTTTCATCAGAAGGGATAGATCGTAAACTTAACGTCGCGCTTACGAGAGCAAAAGAACAATTGATATTAGTTGGAAATGAAAAGATCTTGAGTGTCAACCCAGTATACCGAGAATTGATTGCAGCTTGCAGTAGAGTAGAAATTACCTAAGGTATATTCAATAGCTTATGTGTCTGTAAGCTGATTTTCCACTTCGGATTCAGGTTACAATATTTAATAGCCTCTACAGTATTCTCATCCTTGGTTGGGGAGTCCATAGGTTGTAAAAAGTAGTGATCAAATTCAAAATCTTCAAAATCTTTAGGATCAATACCATTCTGCGGAAAGACGACTTTGAGTTCGCTACCTTTTGTTACTACCAGGTCAGTATTAGCTTTAGGACTCATACAAATCCAATCTATATTACTCGGTAGAGTTAAAGTGCCATTAGTTTCAATTGCTACTTCGAAATTTTCTTTTTGAAACGCTGCGACTAATGGTTCATCTAATTGCAGAGCAGGCTCTCCTCCAGTGAAAACAATATATGGCTTTTGATCAAAATCTTGATTCCATATATTTTTGCATTTTGTAACAAGTGCATCAAGTTCATACTTGCCACCTTCTACACCATCGGTTCCCCAGAAATCAGTATCACAAAATTTACAAATTGCCTCTGCACGATCTTCTTCTCTGCCAGTCCAGAGATTACAGCCGCTGAATCTGCAGAACACTGCGGGCCTACCTGTATGGAAGCCTTCACCTTGAAATGTAAAATAGATTTCTTTTACTGAGTACATATTTGCGATAACAAAGAAAGAGAAAAGGAAGGAAAGATGCTTGTTAGATACTTCGGATCATATCTCTGACAAACTTGAAAGAATCGGTAAAATTACTTTCAAAGGCTATCCTTGGGAAAACCTTTTGGATAATCCCTTTCTCATCGATTAAAAATAATCTTCCTAACCCTAAATCTGCAGCGTATGCTGCCTGGCCAAATATTTTCCCCTTTGGCATGATCGGAAAATCTATAGGATTAATTTTTCTAAATGCCGCAAGAGGTTCTTTGTCTTCCATCCCAAAAGAGACAATTTGTAACTCATCTCTAAAGCTGGCCTGTATATCGTTTAGCATTGCTATCTGGCTGATGCTTAGACCATCATCTATACTCCAAAACCAAAGCAATACTTTTTTCCCTTTATAGTCTCCTAAGTATCTTTCATTACCATAGATATCAGATGCCATGAATGGGGTAGCAGGGCGAGTTTCAAATGCTCTGATCACATCTTTTACAGGAGGCGTAAATTTTTCGAATTCTACTAAGTAATAATTATTATTCTCTTGGCTAAATCCATGTTGGGCTATAGCCAAAGTAAGGATAACATATATAATTCTTAGTCTAATCATCTCAGGTAATATCTACTAAATAAAGAAATCGATTCTTTGTATCTGTAAAGCTCAATTTTCTCGTTAATAAATACAAATAACAATCCTTTTTTAATAAATCATTAATGAAATACCATTTAATTACTGGAGCCTGTGGGTTTGTTGGCAGAAACCTGACAAAGAGATTGCTAGCAGATAGTAACGATACGTTAGTTCTGGTAGATGATTTGACCAAAGGAAGAGCGCCTAATGAATGGCTTTCAATTGAGGGCAGTGGTGTTATTGAGGGTGGACGTGTTTTATTTTATCACCAAGATGTTAGAGATTTTATTAAAGAAGTAGATGACTCTAATCATAGACTTAATGCTATAAAATTTAGTGATGTCTTTCATTTCGCTGCGATAGTAGGAGGGAGGTCGGTGATAGATGGAGACCCACTGAAAATTGCTTTGAATTTATCGATCGATGCTGAGTTGTTTTATTGGGCAAGTAAGCATAAACCTGAAAGAATTCTTTATCCAAGTTCAAGCGCTGCATATCCTGTAGCAATTCAAACTAAAGAGAATAATAAAGCGCTTATAGAGACTGATATAAATCTCAAAACTATTGGCTTGCCTGATATGACTTATGGTTGGTCTAAGGTTACGGGTGAGCTATTAGCTAAGATTGCTCATTCTCATTATGGGCTGTCAGTTGCATGTATCAGGCCGTTTTCTGGTTATGGAGAGGATCAAGAAACAGATTACCCACTTCCTGCGATAGCAGCACGAGTAGCTCGCAAGGAAGATCCTGTCGAGGTGTGGGGTACGGGAGAGCAAGGCAGAGACTTTGTGCACATAGACGATGTTATCGATGTGATGCTTCTAGCATTAGATAAAATTAAAGACGGTACTGCGATTAATATTGGAAGTGGTGTGCTGACTAATTTTAAAGAGATTATAAAAGCCTACTGCGAGATTGCAGGTTATAATCCTGAGATAAAGCAGCTTTTAGATAAGCCTGTGGGTGCGTTCTCGAGATACTGTGATACTAGCTTTACAGAAAGTAAATTAAAGTGGACCCCGAAAATTAGTTTAAAAGAAGGCCTAACAAGAGTCTATGAGAAGGCTTTGAGGAACTTAAATTAAGCTGTTTCCCCAATCGATTTTTCAATCTTGTAATCATTTCTTTCAGGAGAATTTCTCGTAATTAGCTCCGCCAAGAATCCTGTTACGAATAATTGAGTACCAACGATTAAAGTAAGTATCCCAAAATAGAATAGTGGACGAGTAGCAATCCCTCCTGTATTGTAAAAGAGTTTTTCGATACTTAAAAAGAGGAGGATACAAAAACCGATAACAATAAACAAAGTACCCAGAGCACCAAAGAAGTGCATCGGTCGTTTACCAAACTTTCCAACAAAGGTTATCGACATTAAATCTAAAAACCCATTAACTAGTCTTTCCAATCCAAATTTGGAAGAGCCATATTTTCTTGCTTGATGAGCAACCACCTTTTCACCGATCTTGTCAAAACCAGCCCATTTAGATATAACAGGAATGTATCTATGCATTTCACCATAGACTTCGATGTTTTTGACAACATCTTTCTTGTAAGCCTTGAGTCCACAGTTAAAATCATTCAGTGAGATGCCACTTATTCTTCTAGTGACGCCATTAAAAAATTTAGAAGGTAATCGCTTGCCTATTGGATCATGTCGCTTCTTCTTCCAACCTGATACTAGATCGTATCCGTCAGCTGTTATCATCCTGTATAGCTCTGGGATCTCTTCTGGGCTATCTTGTAAGTCTGCATCCATTGTAATTACAACGTTACCTTCTGCTCGATCAAAACCTACACTGAGCGCCGCAGACTTGCCATAATTTCTTCTAAACTTCTCGCCTTTTACCGTAGAGTATTTATTGGATAGATTTTCGATCACTTCCCAGGACTTATCCTTACTCCCATCATCAACGAAAATCACTTCATAGCTAAAGGAAGATTTTTCCATCACCACATCTATCCATTCCATTAATTCGGGAAGAGATTCTTCTTCGTTCAGAAGGGGGACTATGACTGAGATATCTAACATGAAGAATTAGGCTGTTGCATCTTTTTTCATGATAGCAGATGTGATGGCAGCATATATAAAGCCAGGAATGATTAAAGTAAATGCCCAAGCCGCTAAGGTCATACCAAGTCCTACATCAGAGCTATCTTCAATCGATTCTTTCACTAAATCTAATTGATCTTCAGGTGCTCCCATTGTTGAAAACATATTTTCCATCATGCTCATCGCCTCCTCTTTTTCGATGACAAGTAATGAAGGATCTATAACATTACTCATGACATAAGTAAATATAGTAGCTATAAAACTACCTAAGACATAAGTCACAAATGTAGCTGTCAAACCCTCACCGAATGACATAATTCCTTCTTGATTACTCCTAGTTTGCCTAGCTGCCATAACCATAAAAAAGATGGGTACTGCAACTCCAAATATGAGTCCGATACTAACAGAGAATATAAGTCGCTTACTTATCAGATATAGAAGCAGATATAATATGCATGCAGCGGCTCCGTAGAAAAGACCATTTTTTACTCCTGGGTTATTCATAGTTACCTGTTTTGAACACTCAATATATCACAATAATTGCAATATGTAATCTTGAAGAAGCAATTAGAACTGTTGAAATTTTTTGTTATTAACTACAGCTAGCACTTTACCTGTAAAGGTCTGATTGATGAATGGGGAATTCGAGGATTTAGAGCGGATCGATTTTTTATCATAAGTCCATTCTTGGTCTGGATCAAATATGGTAATATTTGCAGGTGCATCCACATTTATAGTCGGGATTGCAAGTCCTATGGCTTCTCTCGATTTATAAGCTAAAGATTGTACGATTTGTCTAACGGTCAGAGCTTTCTTAAGATGTGTTGTGATGGCTGCAAAGCAAGTCTCTAACCCGATTGCGCCATAGGATGATCTAGAAAATTCTAAATGTTTGGATTCTATTTCTACTGGTTTATGATTTGTTGTTATACAATCTATTGTGCCGTCCTTAAGTCCTTCGATTAATGATGTTCTGTCAGATTCGTCTCTAAGCGGAGGCAGCACTTTATAATTAGCATCAAACTGCTCGATTGCACTATCATTAAATATTAAGTTCAGATAAGGTACAGAGCTATATACGTTTTTCTTCTCTACTGCTTTTGCTGATCTAATTTTTTGGACTGAATCTTTAGAAGAGATGTTATGAACGAATATTTTGGAATCAGTATAATTTCTTAAGCTGAGATCTCTTTCTACTTGTATGGACTCAGACATATCAGCGATCCCAGGTATTCCGAGCGATGTACTCATCATGCCTTCATGTACCATTCCATTTCGTGCTATAGATTTGTCATGGGGATGATTTATTATCAAGCCGTTAAAAGATCTCACATAGTCTAGTGCTCTCATGAGCATCCCATTATCCTGAATAGAGCGCCTACCGTCAGAAAATGCTATTGCTCCAGCATGGTGGAGGTCAATCATGTCTGACATTTCTTCTCCCAGACAGTCCTTACTCACTGCACCTACAGGGTGGAAGTTGACGATGGATTCTTTTGTATTATTTTTTATGTATTGTACTTCTGACTTTGTGTGAATAGTGGGCTTAGTGTTTGGGAAGCAAGCAATCTCTGTAAACCCTCCTCTAGCTGCAGCAGCAGCTACGGTCTCTAAAGTTTCTCGATGCTCATAACCTGGCTCCCCGATCTGTGTTCCTATATCTAACCATCCGATAGAAGCAATGGCATTTTTAAACTCTACAGTTTTTACATTTTTAGTTATTCGAATGGACTTACCAATTTTAGTAATAATTCCATTTTCAATAAGGATACTTACTTTCTCTTGGTGATGAGGTGAGTTTTTATCTAAGACCGTGAGTTTTTTAAGTAGTAATCTCATATATGTAATTTAATATGAAGTCATCGTTGCCAAAATCTAAGTAGCAATGCTTCTATACCAAGAAAAATCAAAACCAAAATAATACACCATCTCCACATGACAGTACCGCTATCTTTAGAGCTTACGAAACTCGCTAAGCTAGTCTCATCTCTTTGGTCTATTACATTCATTGTTTCTCCAAATCTACTTTCTAGTTCTTCAACGTTATAACAGTTTAAATTTGATTCTTTCCTGTTAAAGTTAAATGCATATGCACCTAGTTTTTTATCCTCTAGTTTTAGGTCATAAAAACCTGCTTCGGTAATATTATCATTTAAGTCTAGTAGTTTTTTGTTTCCATTACTAACTTGGCCAGGTATAAACTCTTCAGCACCACTGATCTTATAAAGTATTTCACTTCCTACATCTGATGCTTCTACTTCTATCAAATCATCTTTGCCAATGGTGTATGCGATTTGTTGCTTGCGACCGCTAGACAGTGACATTTTATAAAGCATAGGGATAAAGATTTCTGCATTTCTCACTAAATCATTCATCTCAGTATTTATAGGTGATGCACAGAGGTATACATTGCCATCTCCTTTAGTATACTTACCGAGATATGCACTCCCATCTCTAAATGAGAGTAGTTTCTGTTGACCACTTCGTTGAAAGTTAGTTAAGCTGTAGCTAGTGCTTGCCGTAGGGAGTTTTACATTTTGATCTGTTCGTTCAAATACATTGTTGAAAATAAATTCATCGGTATTTATCGACCCTACAGTTTTAGGCGTAGTTGATTTCTCTTGGAAGTTGTTTATGCCTAATTGATTGGTGAGATAATTAGCTGCAGTGATATCAAGTGAGCTACCAGGGAAAATCAATAAATTGCCACCGCCGTCTGTATATTGTTTTAATTCTGCTGTTAGTCCTGAGCTGTAAGTATTAAGGTCATTTAAAATTATGAGGTCAAAATTTTTAAACTGGGCATAGTCAACACGATTTGTATTTTGATTATTGACTTGAAAATAGTCTAAGCCATTAAATGCAGCGTTAAGGTATTTAGAAGACGCGCTACTATTCAAAATCAGAATATTGATTTTTTCATCTATGTTATAAGCGAATAAATATTTATCATCAAACTGCACAGGATAATCAGAAATCTCAATCTGCATCTCTTGCCACCCTGTTTTTAGAATAGATAAATTGAAGTCTTGTACTATTGAGCTATTAGCTTCTATGTCAAAAGAACCTAGTGGTCTTGACTGTCCATTTTCGATTAGTGACAACCTTATGTTTTGTGCTGCTTCATCACTATAGTTCGTCAGTTTTGCATAAACCTTGTTGGCTTGGTTAAGCATAGGTACAGGTGCTTCAAACCAGCAAGAATCTATACTTACGTTTTTCTCTTGTACGGACTGTAACGGGATTAGGTTATACTCAGCAAGGGTATCTGTAATCCCTTCAATTTGTGTAATGCTCTCTTGAAAATCAGAAAGGAGATAGATAATCTCATGATCTATCAGCTGACTGTTGAGTGTCTGCTTTTGTCTGTTAATAACCTGATTTAGTGATTTTACACTTGGAGAGATTTCGATTTCCTCTAGCATAGAGATGGCCACATCCTTGTCAACCATCCTTTGATGTCGACCTTCAAAATCATTGGTAAGTATCTGAAATTTATCTTCTGGAGAATATGCCTCTATGATTGCTCGTGCTTTGTCTTTCGCCTTAGTAATTAGTGGCACATCCTTGCTAAGTGCATTCATAGAAAAAGAATTATCTACAAACAGACTAATGCCTTTGGTTCCTTTTTTAATATTATCTCCTTGAGGGATGTATGGCTGTGCAAATGCGAAAATCAAGAAAGCTAAGGCCAGCAATCTCATTAGCAGCGTCAAAAAATTCTTGAGCTTATTTCGTGAACTAGTCTCCTCCTTAATTTCTTTGAGGTACTTGACATTAGTAAAATAGACTTTCTTAAATCTCCTGAAATAGAATAAATGAATAATTATTGGGATCAATAAAGCTAGGAGTGCCCAAAGAAATGAAGGGTATAAAAAATTCATTCGTTCACAAAAATATAATATCTGGCTATAGAACGCTTATTTATAGCAATTATGTTTGAAGGGGTAGCATTAGATTTTGAAGAATTATCAATTCCCCGACGATGTTAGGTCTCCAACTATCTTTCTACCGTGATATCCTGTGGTATTTAATTGATTATGCAGAGTTGCCAAGTTATGATTGGTAATTTTCCCCGCTGGCATAATTTCGATATGGTCTTTGGTTGCCTCGATCATTTCCAGAAGATTAGGTATTCCTTCAATAGCAGTAGATGAACCCCCAGAAGTTAATATGGTATCTATGTTTTGGCTAATCGAGACAAGTTTTTTGGTTTCAGAGATAATGTCAGTAGTATCATCAATCGCTTTGTGAATGGTGACATTGAGTGGTGACGCAGCTGAAGCTAATTTCTCGATCATTTCTAGATCAAGACTTTTACCATTTAATACCCCGAATACTACTCCATATACTCCAACTTCATGACAATAATTTATATCCTCCATCATTTGCTCAAGTTCAACACTATCATACTCAAAGTTGCCACCTCTAGGCCTAATCATAACTTTAATATCCAACGTTAGATTTTTGAAGCATTTTTCTATCAATGTTCTCTGCGGTGTAATGCCATCTAAATCAAGTCTACCACAAAGTTCTATTTGGTCCGCACCATTATTTTGAGCAGCTAGAGCTTCTTCATAAGTTTCTACGCATGCTTCTATTTTATAGGATTTACTCATATGTCGCAAAGATGGTCTAGAATTTGGAATTAGAATTAATATAAGTGACATACATTTGTACAAAATCGCCTGTAATGCATAGAATATTAATCTTATTTATCCTCTTATCTCTAGGATGTAAATCTGACCCTTCTGCTTCTGTAGTAGCTCCTGCGCCAAATGCAGGACCGCAGATGCCTGTTGAGGAGGAAATAACTGACTTTGCTACTAACAACACCATTGTTGTACCAGACGCAACAACATTAGTCTCAGAAGCTGTAATAGGAAAAATTATAAATCAAGATCCTGGAATGATCGAAGTAATCCAGGGTAATGCTAAATCAGAAAAGAACTATCAGTCTGCTTTTATAAAATGGCCTGATGATTTCGTCAATGCTGGAATCATGGTGCAAGTATCTAGAAATCCCGTTTATGACGAATACAGAGATTGGGCTATATCTTACATCGATTCTAAGAAGAGTGCAGGAGAAAACGTCCCAGGCACAACGGATGTGGTAAAGTTTAACAGCTATGATGAGCATGGAGATAGTGGTGCGTATAGTTATGAAGCTGGAAAATACTATTGGAGAATTGAAAGAGATTATGTGATTACTGTTGCCTTTAATATGGATTGGGATGAGAAAGAGCAGTATAGGATTGCTACAGCGTTAGGGACAGAAATAATGAAGAAATTTTAGGGAAACTAATTTAAATTTGCAGCTCGTCTTGAAATGAGAAGCAGGGTTTAAATGGTGGAATGAGCCATAGGCTCACAAGTTGGTAGACATGTCCCGACAAGTCGGGATGCTCTAAGAGCAAAATTAATAAATGCCGGAATGGTGGAATTGGTAGACACGCTGGATTCAAAATCCAGTGCTTTCGAGCGTGCGGGTTCAAGTCCCGCTTCCGGTACAATTATGATGCATCTCAAATAATTTTGGGATGCATTTTTATTTTATAAGGTTTCAGTAACATTTCTATCAAATTATATGATTTAAAAAAGCAATATATATTAATTTGGTTTGTTAAAGGAAGATGCAGTTAAGACTTCTTTTAGCGACTTTATTTAGTCTATTATTCCTTCTTGGTTCTGTAGAAGCTCAGTTTACAGAGAATCTTATCTATCCTGATTTTATAATCACACATGATAATGGTACTATCGAAGAATCTACCGATTGGCAATTCGCTAATCTTTTTGTCAGAATAGGTGCTTCCAATTCTCAATTCATTATTTCTATAAATCAGCAGGATGCTAATGGCATCACTCAGACTAAGCTTTACCAACTAAAACAAACAAGACCGTGGGCAGATCAAAGCGATAAAGTCAATATGTGTTTTGTCAAGTCAGAGGAAGGTAAAGAGTATGTCTTAAGAATGATCATGGATGAAGTACAAGGGGAGAACTATTTAATGCTATCTGAAGTGATTTATGGAGACGAGACAGGTTGGTCAATTCAGTTTTCTAAATCAAAAAAGTATCATGACGAAAATATTATGTTTATCGGTTCTGATGGTGTATCTGCGTACATGTACAATTTCCTTTATCATAATACGCTGAAGACTTATAAGCAAAATCTCAGTGTCGATGACTTGTCATTTTACTACACTTCTCATAACACTATTTTAGAAGATAAGGGTGCACAGCAAATTATAACCTATCCGATAGAAGATTATTACTCTTCCTTATTGACTTACATCGATATATCTGAGTTTGTATCTATTAGGAATGGCATTTATACTTTCAAATCTACGATTGATGGTAATGATTTGAGTTCATATGATAAAGACATTGAAGCAGAAATGTCTAAAAGTGATTTTGGAAAGATGAAGTACAGTTGGTTTATTCCTGATAATATAGAGATACTCGAGTATAGTGCTAGTAGACCAGGACAATGGGAAGAGTCTACACGTGGAATTACCTTCACTGGTGATAGTGGAAATAATGAATTCGAATTTGAAGTGTCATATAGGATTAAAAACACATCAGCAACTCAAATCGAAAAGACGGAAGTTAAGCTAAAGGAAAGTATTAGCTTAAAAAGCAAACAAGTCAAGGTGAGTATATGGGATGATAATGTAGAAGATGGTGATATCATCTCTTTAAGTTTAAATGGAGAATGGATCATAAGGAACTTACGAGTTAGCAAGTGTAGAGCAACCTTCTTTTTAGATTTGCGAGAAGAGGAGAATTTTTTAATTATGAAAGCAGAAAATATAGGAGAGAAACCTCCTAACACTGCCGCCTTTTATTTTGAGACCGATAATTTTAAAAAAGAAATTATCTTAAATTCTGATTTAGGTAAAAGTGAAATGATAAGTATTAAAGTAAACTAGCTATCCTTAGTCTTCCCTAATCTTTTCAATGTTCTCTCTAAGACGTCGGAGATACTTCTTTTTATAGTAGAAGTTTTTAATCGTTTCGAGGTCTTCAGAAGTTTGGCTTTCTTTTTCTAATATTCCAAGTACAGAGTTGATTAACTTACTTTCGAAAGCATTTACTTCTTCTAGTAGCTTGTTATAGGCTGTTTCTTCAAAGTCAAATTGGACTTCCATAATCCTTTCATTGATGTCCATCATTTCCATAAGGAAGTCTTGAGGGATATCATCCTTATCAGTAGGTTGGATCGCACCTTTTAACTCTAGAACGTACTTTAACCTAAGATCAAAATTCTTAAGTGTTTTGTAGGCTTCGTTATTAAGTGCAGATTTTTGTAGCGTTTCTTCTTTAGTTAAGTCGGAAGCGTCAGAGTGGAAATCAGGATGATAGGTCTTGCTGAATTCGTAAAACGTTTTCTTTATATCAGTTTGACTAGGAGTAAAGCTGACAGGAATATTGTAAAATTCGAAATAGTTCATCTAGAACAATCTGGATATATCAAGCCCTAGCGCATATACCATCAGCATTATGAGGAGTATGAAACCTGCCATTGTACTATACTCTAGTACTTTGTCACTTGGCTTTCTTCCAGTTATCACTTCCCATAGCAAGAACATAACATGTCCTCCGTCAAGCGCAGGGATTGGTAAGATATTTATGAAAGCAAGAAGAATAGAAAGCATAGCTGTTAGATTCCAAAACTTCCGCCAATCCCAGGTGGTCCCATAAAGTTTCCCGATAGTAATAAATGAACCTAGAGAGTCTTTAGCTTTTATCTTACCTCTGAATATTTGCCCAAAAGCCTTCACTTGATTAGATAAAAAGTCCCAACTTTCTCGTGCTCCAGCTGGAATGGCTTGTGCAATCCCATATTTTTCATTCTCAAAATTGTAATAGTGAGAAGCTGGCTGAGGAAAGATTCCTAACTTATTACCTTCTAGAAGTTTTATGTCAGCGGTAACTGTGTCTCTATTTCTAAGTGCTATAACACTTACCCGATCTGTTTCAACTTTAGCTATTGCTGTTGCAAATTGATGATACCAAGGATAGTAGTTCCCATTAAGTCCTATGATTTTGTCATTGGGTCTCAATCCTGCATCTTTTGCATGAGACTCTACCACAATACTATCGATCGTATAGGGTAATCTCATGTCGAATATAGATTTCTTTTGATTTTGAAATTTAGTCAACTCTGCTACTACCTCAGGATCTAAATCAAGAGTTTTTCTACTTCCATTACGTTCTACCGTAATCTGATTCGCTTCATTAAATACTACATCATTGATGAATGCGGATTTGCTAAAGCGCTCAAAATCTTTATCGCCAATTTGTAATATTTTATCTCCGTCTTTTAACCCTAGCTGCATACCTAGGCTGTCCACAAAGATACCATTGGTTACCTCGCTGTTTGGTAGATAGTCTTTGCCCCACACATTAAATATCATGGCAAATAAAAGAATGCCAAGGATAAAATTTACAGTCACTCCACCGACCATGATTATCAATCTCTGCCATGCTGGCTTAGATCTAAATTCCCACGGCTGAGGTGGTCCTTCCATCTGCTCTTTGTCAAAACTCTCGTCTATCATTCCAGATATCTTGACATAACCTCCTAGTGGTAACCAACCTATCCCATATTCTGTCTCTCCTTTTTTATAGCTAAAAAGCGAAAAGTATGGATCGAAGAAGAGATAGAATTTTTCTACTCGAGTTTTAAACCACTTTGCTGGAAAGAAATGCCCGCATTCGTGTAGGATAATGAGTATAGATAAACTCAGAATAAATTGCCCCACCATGATTACCGTATCCATATCTATTTTATTCTAATTCTTAAAACTCTGTTAGCGAGCAAATTGTTTCTAAATTCGGGGCAAAAGTAATATATCCTTAGGATAATTGTCTATCCAGGATTTCATACTATAACACTATGTTTTTATTCTATACGCCAGAAGTTACAGAGGATTCATTATCGATTGAGGGTGATGAACTTAGACACGCCGTGAAAACACTCCGCAAACGAGTAGGGGATGAGATCTGGAGTACTGATGGTGAAGGGTGTAAATATAAATCGCGAATAACGACAATCACTAAGTCAAATGCAACCTTGCAGATCTTAGAAAGGGAACTTTTTAATCTGCCTAATTATAATTTACACCTAGCCATAGCACTGACTAAAAATGCTAATAGATTAGAATGGTTTTTAGAAAAGGCGACAGAGATTGGTGTACAGACTATAACGCCTCTAATTACTTCTCGTACAGAGAAAAAATCTTTTAAGAAAGAGCGGGGAGATAAGATTGTGATTGCAGCTATGAAACAATCGCTAAGATATCACCTTCCTGGTTTGAATCAAGCTACGTCTCTAGAGCAATTTATAGAAGGGGAAAGAAACCTCAAACATCAAAAATTTGTTGGTCATTATAAATCTGATAATAAGCAATTAAAGGATAGTATTGAAAAGGGAAAAAACGCTACAATTTTGATTGGCCCAGAAGGAGACTTTACAGAAAGTGAAATTTCTTCAGTTACACAAGCTGGATTTTCTTCAATAAATCTTGGTAACCATCGTTTGAGAACAGAGACGGCTGGCGTAGTAGCTTGCCATACTTTTAATATCATAAATAATGCATGAAGAGAAATTAAGTTATGGTAAGAAAGTAGATAATTTGGTATTCTACATTTTGATTCCCAGTTTTCTGATTAGTGTATGGCCTATGTTTATCACTTCTGAGGCTTTTTGGGTCTTACTGATCATAAATCTATTAACATGGGGATTTATATATTGGGCATTTAAAAGTACTGATACATGCATAGCTAATGACTTGCTGATCCATAATACGGGACCGATAAGTTGGGAGATAGAGATAGAAAATATAGTAGAAGTAAGATCAAAGTCTAAGAGCATGATAAATCATGGCACTTGGTCAATGGATAAGATGGATATTATATATTATGAAAATTATAAGAAGACTTTAAGCATTGCACCATTGCTCAAAGAAGAATTGATTAATAAGTTAGTTGAGTTAAATCCTAAAATAAAATTAAGTTGAAATTTAGATTATTTGTTACGATAGTTGTTTGTGTTGCTTCATTCGGATTTAAGAGTGTTGCTGATTTAGGTCCTGCAGTTAATAAAGATTTGCAATTGGCCCTTCTTAAGTATAATGCAGGGGACTGGTATTCTAATCCTACAGCACTTAAGAATCTTGCGCTTTTTTGTAATCAAGAGTTAGGGACAAATTTTGATTATCAATATGCGACGGTAGAGGTAGGCAGTGCAGATATTTTCAATTATTCATTCTTGCACATGACAGGACATGGTAATGTCCTGTTATCAGATAGTGAAGCAGAGAATCTAAGATTATATTTAATGGCAGGAGGCTTCCTCCATGTAGATGATAACTATGGTATGGACCCCTATATCCGAGTAGCCATGAAGAAAGTATTCCCAGAATTAGAATTTATAGAGTTGCCATTTAGCCATGAGATTTATAATCAGAAATATCGATTTGAGAATGGTTTGCCTAAAATCCACAAGCATGATGATAGCACTGCACAGGGATTCGGTTTGATTTGGGAAGGTAAGTTAGTATGCTTTTATACTTACGAGTGTGATCTTGGTGATGGCTGGGAAGATAAGGAAGTGCACAAGGATAGTGATGCAGTAAGATTGCAAGCACTAAAGATGGGCGCTAATATTATCCAATATGCATTTGAATCTTAGGTTGCCTAGATTTTAATCTTTATACTAGCATTTTTCAGGGTTTTCAATTTCGATATAATCAACTTATAATTATACCATCCTTTAAGGATTGTAGAGGCATCATAGAAAACCCGAAGGGTTGAAATATTACCAGCAATAGAACTATAGAAGACGGCAAACTCTAGAGGAGTGACCTTATAAAGAATGCCGTCACAGATGTATTTTATAGAAAGGGCCCTACTCGAAAATCAAGTGTCTTCCTTTCTTGAAATACTTCTTGACGTTGATCCAAAAGCCAACTATCAGATAAACGATGATAGGTGATCCAAGAGCTACGAAAGAAGTATAGATAAAATATCTCCTAATTACAGAGCTACGAATACCCATTTTTTCTCCTAGGTAGCTGCATACTCCAAATGAATAAATTTCTATGTTATCCTTGATCTTATCTATCATCTATTTTGAAGATAGTGAAAAGCTCAAAAGACTACGATAGAGAAAATGGAATTTTTTTTGGAATCGTAAAACGAATTCTATATCACATTTAGAGTATTGTCTTGCTGTCCCTCATTGTTCTGAGAGATATCAAAAGAATTTTTGTGCATGTACTTAGGAGAGAAGTCATTACGATTAAGACAATGAAGGACGTATAAAAATCCTATCAAGCCTACAATAACTAAGGCACAAAGGATTAAAGGATCCTTTCTCGTCAAGTCATCTTCGGGAAAAAAATCAATAGCATCGTTTTCACCAAGGTGGGGCTTGGCGAATTGTAATCGATTCTCGATCATATGAATTCGGTTTTCAGTAAAAAAATCGGTTTACCTCGCACACATTAGTACTCAGTCTTATAAAATTAGAAAAAACCTACTTATTACGAAAAGAAATAATATATTTAATTAATAATATATGTTCCTCATATAGAGTGAGTTATACGCATTGACTAAAGTTATAATTTAAGTATAATCGCTATGTTTTAGGGAGCTTTTGACCTTCCCTTGATGGACTTTAATAAGCGATATTATAGTTGAAACACGATACTTTTCTCACTAGACATTTAACATATGCAGAAAGTACTCATATAGTTAGCTCTCTTTATTTCAGACAATCAGAATAGAAGTAGAAAGTGTTTTAACAGACGGCTGTGTTTGCTTAAATATATAGTAACTTTATATGTATAAATAAGAGAATACCGAGTTATGGCAGAGAAAAAGATTACCCCAAAGAAGAATAATATCAATATCGAATTATCAGAAGAAGTAGCGGAAGGCACATATGCTAATCTTGCTATTATATCTCATTCGCATGCAGAGTTTATAGTAGACTTTATTAGAATGGTACCAAACGTACCAAAGGCAAAGGTAAAGTCAAGGATTATCTTAACACCTATGCATGCTAAGCGCCTGATGAAAGCGCTTAATGATAATATTAAAAAGTTTGAGAAGCAGCATGGGGTTATAGCGGAAGATAAGTCTACACCTCAAATGCCGCCTATGAACTTTACACCCACAGCTCAGGCATAAGTTAGTTCAGAATCAAGATCAAAAAAGTTTGCCGCTACTTGCTGGAGGAATCACACCTAAGTGTTGATATGCTTTCTGAGTGGCCTCTCTTCCTCTTGGAGTACGTTGTATATAACCTTCCATTATTAAGAATGGCTCATGAACTTCTTCTATAGTACCTGACTCTTCACCGACTGCAGTGGCAATAGTGGTTAGCCCGACAGGACCTCCTTTAAATTTCTCAATAATGGTCGATAATATTTTATTATCCATCTGGTCAAGACCATTAGAATCCACATTAAGCGCTTGCAACCCATATTCCGCTATAGATTTGTCTATACTTCCATTCCCTTTGATCTGTGCAAAGTCTCTTACTCTACGAAGTAATGCGTTAGCAATTCTAGGTGTACCTCGACTTCTTCTAGCTAACTCCCAAGCTCCTTCATCATCTATCGGTATTTGTAAGATCTCAGCGCTACGATGCATGATTTTTTTAAGGGTAGCAGTATCATAGTAGTCCAGATGACAAGTTATCCCAAATCTAGCACGGAGAGGAGGCGTTAAAAGCCCCATTCTGGTAGTAGCACCAACAAGTGTAAAAGGATTGATACTCAATTGAATACTTCTAGCATTAGGACCTGAATCGATCATGATATCGATTTTATAGTCCTCCATAGCTGAGTAGAGATATTCTTCCACTACATTATTTAGCCTATGGATCTCATCAATAAATAGCACATCTCCTTCAGCTAGATTGGTTAATAGACCTGCTAAATCACCTGGTTTCTCTATAACTGGGCCCGAAGTGATTTTTATATTAGTATCTAATTCGTTGGCTACGATATGTGATAGGGTAGTCTTGCCTAAGCCAGGTGGACCATGCAAAAGCACATGATCTAGGGCTTCTCCTCTAAGTTTAGTTGCTTCAATGAAAACTTTGAGGTTTTCTACTAGTTTAGGCTGACCGCTAAAATCATCTAATAATTTAGGCCTAAGCGCTTTCTCTATTTGCTTATCTTCTGTGGTGATTTGAGAGTCTGTAGGGTCTAGATTAGGATTGATCAAGCTCGTATTACGATTTTTATTAATGCAAATTTAAGAATATCATTTAGACTATGGGAAGACCTAATAATGTCT
This sequence comes from uncultured Saprospiraceae bacterium, assembly GCA_937929885.1. Taxonomy (GTDB): domain Bacteria; phylum Bacteroidota; class Bacteroidia; order Chitinophagales; family Saprospiraceae; genus CALFUQ01. The sequence goes on along the minus strand of CALFUQ010000095.1, from coordinate 26,399 downwards.
AAATAAGGTGTTTTAGGCAGTCATAGTAATAAATAATTAACTTTGCGCGCATATTATTAAATTTTTAAATCATATATAAATGAGTGGTACAGCAATAACAATGAGTCGGAGAGGTAAACTCCAAGTACCTGACAATCCGATCATTCCATTTATAGAAGGCGACGGGATAGGACCAGATATCTGGGCTGCCTCAGTGAGAGTTCTTGACGCAGCAGTCGAAAAAGCATTCGACGGAAAAAGAAAAATACACTGGCAAGAAGTACTTGCTGGTCAAAAAGCATTTGATAAAACAGGAGAATGGTTACCTCAAGCGACGCTTGATACAATCAGAGAAAACCTAGTAGCTATCAAAGGGCCTTTAACTACTCCAGTAGGAGGAGGTATTAGATCACTAAATGTGGCTATACGTCAAAAACTAGATTTATATGCTTGCGTAAGACCAGTTAAGTGGTACTCAGGTGTCCCTTCACCAGTGAAAAAACCTAAGTTGGTTGATATGACCATCTTCAGAGAAAACACTGAGGACATATATGCCGGTATAGAATATCTACACGGTACGGCAGACAACGATAAGGTTAAGGACTTCTTGATGAATGAGATGGGAGTAACACAGATTAGATTCCCTGATACTGTATCTCTAGGAGTGAAGCCAGTATCAGTTGAAGGTACAGAGCGAATAGTAAGAGCGTGTATCAAAGATGCATTAGCTAAGAAGAAGAGCTCTGTGACACTTGTCCACAAGGGTAATATTATGAAATTTACCGAAGGTAAATTTAAAGAGTGGGGATATGATTTGGCAAAGAAAGAATTTGGTTCTCAAGATTATCAAGGAGGACCTTGGCAAATAATAGATCATAAAGGAAGACAGCTGATCATCAAAGATGTAATTGCTGATGCATTCCTACAGCAGATATTACTAAGACCTGCTGAGTATGATCATATCGCTACTTTAAACCTTAATGGAGATTACATCTCAGATGCACTAGCAGCGATTGTTGGTGGTATCGGTATAGCTCCAGGTGCTAATATCAATTATGATACGGGTATCGGAGTATTTGAAGCGACTCATGGTACGGCTCCTAAGTATGCAGGGCAGGATAAGGTAAATCCTAGTTCTGTTATTTTATCAGGAGTTATGATGCTTAACTACATGGGATGGAAGAAAGCAGGTAAATTAGTAGAGAAAGGAATCAAAGGAGCTATCAAGAAAAAGAAAGTAACTTATGATTTTGAAAGACTGATGAAGAATGCTACACTATTAAAATGTTCTGAGTTTGGATCAGAGATTATTGCAAGTATGTAAATAACTAATCGATTGACCAAAGAGTTGTCAGTCATAGAGAAATAGAAAAGCCCTCATAGGAATATCCAATGAGGGCTTTTTTTATGTTTAACTATGGACTAATAACCATAGACAATTGACTTCTTATTTTACGCAGAAAAACTGGTACCACATCCACAAGAATCTTTCGCATTAGGATTGTTGAAAACAAATCCTCGGTTCTCTAAACCATCTAACCAGTCTATCTCCATACCGATAAGATATATGCCGTGAGATTTTTCCATTAGGACCTTATTCCCATTTAGGATATACAATTCGTCATTTTCTTTTTGCTCATCAAATCCTAAAACATAGGAGAATCCTGAGCATCCACCTCCTTTAACACCAACCCTTAGGCCATAATCTGCTGGTACATTTTGCTCAGTTCTTATTCTTTCTAGTTGCTTTAAAGCAGTCTCTGTAAGATTAATAGGACTCACTTTTTCTTGTACTTCTGCCATAGCGGAATCTTAATTTATTGTAAAAATACTCCGTTCGAGTTTAACAATTAACGATTCATACATATAAATAGTTCTAGTCATGGATATATAAACGTAATAAAGCTATTTTTGCCAGTATCAGTCAATAACCATGGAGGCCCTCACTATAGTCTTAGAAATACTAAAATTCACCATTCCAGGACTAGTAGTATTCGCAGCAGTTTACTATGTTTTAAAACGCGTATTTGCTAATCAAATAGACCTCGAGCAAATAAAGTATAACAAGGAGCGAAAGAAAGAAGGTGTAGCTATCAAGCTACAAGCTTATGAGAGGTTAGCCCTTTTCTGCCAGCGCATATCTGTTCCTAATATGATAGGAAGACTGAGTATGAATACTATGACCAATGCAGATTTAGAACAATCCTTACTTATTTCAGTCCAAAAAGAATACGAGCACAATATGGTGCAACAGATTTATGTGTCAGAAGGACTTTGGCGTGTCATAGAAGCAGCAAAGAATCAAATCATAGAAATAATAGTAAGCTCAGCAGCAACTGTAAACCCTAGTGGTAATGCAGATGGTCTTGAGAAGAAGATTTACGAAGTTTATAAAGAATTACAATTGGGGCCAGCACAACGAGCTATCACCGCAATTCGAAAAGAAACAGAATTGATATTGTAGTATTATTATGCGGATGATTACCAAGAACAAATTAATAGCACTTTTAGTCATAGTCATCTTTAGCAGTTGCGCTAAGAAGGTGTGGCAAGTTACAGATGCTGATGCTAGTTATTATCGATTTGATGATAGACTAGATGCTCAAGATGATAAGACGATTGATGACCTTATCAAACCTTACCGATCAGAGTTAGATGCTGAGATGAATGAGGTAATAGGAGAGATAGCTCATAATATGTCAAAACGATTGCCTGAGAGTACACTAGGTAATTTTGTAGCACAACTCCTTAAAGAACAAACTGAGATCATTATTAAAGACAGTCTTGATTTTGCTATGCAGAATCATGGAGGACTTAGAATTTCCAGTCTCTCTAAAGGGCCGATTACCCGAGGGAAAGTTTTTGAGCTGATGCCATTTGACAACATGCTTGTAGTGATTTCAGCTGATGGTAAGATTATTAAAAAGCTGTTTGATGTCGTTGCGTTTAAGGGTGGATGGCCGATGAGTGATGATATCCAACTGACGATACAGGATACGATAGTATCGGAGTTGCTAATACATGGGAAGCCTGTTGACGATAATAAGATTTACAAATTTGCTATTAACGATTATATCGCAAATGGAGGAGATAATTGTGATTTCTTACAAGAAGGTAAAGTGGAGACATTAGACATTACCGTAAGAGATGCTATCATAGAATTCTTTGAAAGAACAGAGGGTACAAAACATAGTAGCAAAATAACAGGAAGAGTAAAAAAGATCAAATGACAACGAGGAGATCATTTATCAAAAGAATGGGTCAAGCTTCATTACTATATAGCGGTGGAGCACAATTGCTATCAGAGCTAGATTATTTAGATATTACTAAGGTGAGCATCTTACACACTAATGATGTGCACAGTCGAGTTGACCCTTTCCCGATGGATGGTAGTAGAAATGAAGGTTTGGGCGGAGCAGCAAAAAGAGCTTCACTTTTAAAGAAAATTAGAGCTAAAGAGTCCAATACCTTGTTGTTAGATGCAGGTGATATATTCCAAGGTACACCGTACTTTAATTTTTATGGAGGAGAGTTAGAGATTAAGCTCATGTCTCAGATGAAGTATGATGCAGGCACTATAGGTAATCATGATTTTGATGGTGGCATAGATGGATTAGATAAGCAGTTAGCACATGCTAATTTTCCTATGATTATTTCAAACTATGATTTTGAAAATACGGTCCTCAACGGTAAGACTATGCCTATGAAGACTTTCATGAAAGACAAAATCAAAATAGGTGTCACTGGGGTAGGGATCGAATTAAAAGGGCTTGTCCCAGGTAGTCTAACTAAAGAAACTGTTTATCAAGATCCAATAACTAAAGCAAATGAATACGCAGCTATACTTAAGCACGATTTAAAATGTGATTATATCATTTGTTTATCTCATCTTGGGTTTAAATATTCTAATAGTAAAGTTTCTGATATGGTACTTGCTAAGAATAGTAAGAATATTGATTTGATTATCGGAGGACATACACATACATTTCTCAGGGAGCCAGTTAATATTGAAAACATGGATGGAGAAAATGTAGTAGTTAATCAAGCTGGTTGGGCAGGTATTATGTTAGGCAGAGTAGATGTTTACTTTGAAAAAAATAAAAAAGGTAAATGCATCACTTGTCGAAATGAATACATTAAGTAAGATTTTAATTTACGAGATAACTCCAAGTCGCTTTATCGACTTCCTTGATACTCTGATAGTTAGTAAAAAAGCTTGGAAACGCATTAGAATAAATTGGTATATATAACTTTGATAATCAATTAGTTACAAGAATATTTTTTATAAAAATTGATTAGCTTTTCTTCCAATTTCAAACTTATTTCTACATTTTTGTTGGCTGTTGAATTATAGACTAACCAACTTTATAATAGACAGCAAAATTTTGAAAGCTATACGCGATTGGAATTTTAGAATCCGAATCCTGTAACATATTTTGATAAGAGAATAATAATTGAGTATGGTGATAGACCACGTAACTGTCTGGGGAAAATGTTTACAATACATTAAAGAGAATTTAAACGATCAAGAATTCAAGACGTGGTTCGAGCCTATTAAGCCGATCAAATTATTTCAAGAGTCCCTTACAATACAAGTACCTAATAAGTTTTTCTACGAATGGATCGAGGAAAACTATGTAAGTCTTCTGAAGAAAACAGTAAGAAAAGAAATAGGAGAAAAAGGCAGACTTGAATATCAAATTTTACTAGACAATCATAAAGAAGCAGGACAGCGAAAAACTACTAGTGATAAAGTGTGGATGCAGGGTGATGAAATCAAAAACCCGTTTGTAATTCCAGGTATCAAAAAGATGAAAGTTGATCCTCAGTTAAGCGATCAATACAAATTCGAAAACTTCATAGAAGGGTCTTGTAACCAGTTAGCAAGAGCAGCAGGTAAGGCGATAGCAGATAATCCTGGTAAGACTGCTTTTAATCCGCTAATCATTTTTGGGAATGTAGGTCTTGGTAAGACTCACTTAGCACAAGCAATAGGTAACGATATAGTATCTAAGAATACAGCTAAGAATGTACTCTATGTAAGTTCTGAGCGATTTACAAATCAGCTTATTGAGGCTATTAAGAAGAACTCAGTTAGTGATTTTATGAATTTCTATCAATTGATAGATGTTTTGATAGTAGATGACATACAGTTCCTTGCTGGTAGAAAGAAGACACAAGAGATATTCTTCAACATATTTAATCAGCTACACCAAGATAAAAAGCAAATTATCCTTACATCTGATAGAGCGCCTAAGGATATGAAAGATATGCAGGAGCGATTGATCTCTAGATTTAAGTGGGGACTAACTGCAGATATCCAAGTACCAGAATTTGAAACAAGACTAGCTATCCTCGAAGTTATCTTAGAGAAAGATAATATACAGATGCCTAAAGATGTAGTAGAGTTCATAGCATTCAATATCAAGAACAACGTAAGAGAATTAGAAGGTGTATTAATCTCTATGGTTGCGCAAGCAACGCTAAATCAAAAAGAAATAGACATCTACCTTGCGAAAGAGGTAGTACAGAATTTTGTTAACAAAGTCGACAAAGAAGTAACGGTTGAGAGTATCCAAAAAATGGTAGCGGACCACTTTAAAGTTGAAGTAGAAAAGCTGAGAGCTAAGACTCGTAAACGTCAAGTTGTAGTAGCACGTCAACTTTCTATGTATCTAGCGAAGAATCATACTAAGAGTTCGTTAAAATCAATTGGAGAAAATTTTGGAGGCAGAGATCACAGTACTGTTATTTACTCTTGCAAGGCAGTACAGGATATGATGGATACTGATCTTAACTTCAAAGACACAGTTGCAGATCTCGAGAAGAAAGTACAACTTAGCATAAGTACACTGTAGTTTCCAGAACCACAGATTTTCTTAAAATATTTAATTATGAAAGTTTTATCAACTGCTTGGGTAGGCGTATTTGCATGCTTAATAATTTGCTTCTCATTAGGCTGTACTGAATCTGCTACCAAAACTAATAATGATGGCACAGCTCAAAATCAAATAAGCAAAGAAGAAATTAAACGACATCTTGAAGAGTTATCGAGCGATAAGTATGAAGGTAGGAAACCATTTTCGAGAACTGAGGGAATTACTATTGAATACATAAAGAATGAATTTGAATCGATGGGTCTGCTGCCTGCAAATAATGGTAGTTACTATCAGGAGGTTCCTATGATGGAGATAACTAGCCATCCTGCGGAGACTATGCAAATCACTACTAAGTCTGGTGATTTTGATTTAAGATTTAATGATGACTATGTTATCCATGCGGACAAGACGGTAGATGATATTAGTATCAATGATGCAGAGTTAGTCTTTTGTGGATTTGGTATAAACGCTCCAGAGAAAAACTGGAATGACTACGCAGGTGTAGACATGAAGGGGAAAGTAGCTGTAGTGCTAGTTAACGATCCAGGTTTTGGAAGTGAGAATGAGGAGTTTTTCAAAGGTGATATAATGACTTATTATGGTAGATGGACGTACAAATACGAGGAAGCCGAGCGTCAGGGTGCCAAAGGTTTGTTGCTAATTCATGAGACGACGTCAGCAGGTTATCCATGGTTCGTGCCGCAAAGTAGCTGGACAGGTGCTCTACTGAGCCTCACAAGGGAAGATAACAGTACTGGTTGCGATATGAAAGGATGGCTACATCTAGATGCTGCTAAAAAGTTGTTCTCAAGTTGTGATTTAGATCTTCCTGCAATGATAAAGTCAGCTAGGAAGCCAGGATTTAAACCTGTGCCTATGAATGCATCAGTGAGTACAAGCTTGACAAATGATTACAAGTTTGATAGTTCTAAGAATGTTGCTGCTTACATTAAAGGAAAGAAGGAACCTGACGATTTTATAGTGTATACAGCACACTGGGATCATATTGGGGTAGGACAAGTTGTTAATGGAGATTCGATTTATAATGGTGCGCTTGACAATGCGAGTGGAGTGGCTACCGTAATGGCAATAGCTAAGAGTTTTTCTGAGATGAAGGAAGCACCAGATAGATCTGTTCTTTTTTTGATGGTAACAGCAGAGGAACAAGGGTTGCTAGGTTCTGAATACTATGCTAAAAACCCACTCTTCCCTTTAGAGAATACTGTTTGCAATCTAAATATGGATGGCGTCAACCCGATCGGTGAAATGAATGATCTAACTATCACAGGGATAGGGCATTCTGATATGGATGAGATTGCTGAGGAGGTTGCCAAGACTCAAGATAGATATGTATTACCTGAGCAAGAGCCAGAGAAAGGATACTTCTTTAGGTCAGACCACTTTAACTTTGCTAAAGCAGGAGTGCCTGCGCTTTATGCAGAAGGTGGTTATGATCACAGAGAGAAGGGTAAAGAATATGCTCAAGAAATGAGAAACAAATACACCACAGACAATTACCATAGACCTAGTGACGAATATGATGAAGCTACTTGGAACTTTGATGGGATGATCCAGGATGGGCAGTTATATCTTGATATCGGTCTTAAATTGGCAAATTCACAGCGATGGCCAGTTTGGTATGATGGGTCTGAGTTTAAGGCTGCTAGGGATATGAAAGGATAGTTCTTTTACTATTTTCTTAAATACGTAGCTTTATACTCATTAAAGCCTATTCGTGGCTTGTTTTACCGAATATATAGAGGGAATAATTAATACGTTAGTTCATTGCATATTGACTTGCGGTTACCTATCTTTGCCGACTCTTAAGAAATAGTTCTAAAGAGAATGGAGAGGTGGGTGAGTGGCTGAAACCAACGGTTTGCTAAATCGTCGTACTTGGAAACAGGTACCGGGGGTTCGAATCCCCCTCTCTCCGCCACTAAAGATTAATGGTCAAAAATCATTCATTGACGATTGAGTTTTGATTTCGGGGCGTAGCGCAGTCCGGTTAGCGCACCTGTTTTGGGAACAGGGGGTCGGAGGTTCGAATCCTCTCGCCCCGACAAAAAAGCTTAGCATTATTGCTAGGCTTTTCTTGTTTATAGGTCTAGTTTGTATTTATACTAATGACTATACAAAAAAAGAGACTCCGATTAAAATCGAAGCCTCTTCATTTTTACAGTATATTTTAAGGTAGTTTACCTTCTTTTTCTAGCTGTAGCTCTTTTCTTAGGAGCTGCTTTTCTTACGGTTCTTTTTTTAGCCGTAGTTCTTTTTTTAGGAGCCGCTTTCTTAGCAGTTGCTCTTTTTTTAGGAGCTGCTTTTTTCTTAGCAGTGGTTCTCTTTTTAGGAGCTGCTTTTTTAGCAGTTGCTCTTTTTTTAGGAGCTGCTTTTTTCTTAGCAGTAGTTCTCTTTTTAGGAGCTGCTTTTTTTACAGTTCTTTTTTTAGGAGCCGCCTTTTTAGCAGTTGCTCTTTTTTTAGGAGCTGCTTTTTTAGCAGTAGTTCTCTTTTTAGGAGCTGCTTTTTTAGCAGTTGCTCTTTTCTTAGGAGCTGCTTTTTTAGCTGTAGTTCTTTTTTTAGGAGCTGCTTTTTTTACAGTTCTTTTTTTAGCTACAGTTTTTTTCTTAGCTGCTTTTTTAGCAGTAGTTCTTTTTTTAGGAGCTGCTTTTTTAGCAGTTGCTCTTTTCTTAGGAGCTGCTTTTTTCTTAGCCGCTGTTCTTTTTTTAGGAGCTGCTTTTTTAGCAGTAGTTTTTTTCTTAGCAGTTGTTTTCTTCTTCGTAGCAGCTTTTCTTTTTGTTGCTGCTTTCGTAGTTCTTTTTGCCATTTGTTTTAAAAATTAATTACGTAATCAGAATAAGGAAAGAAATATTTTTATTTGAACTTCTCGTATTCTGTAATACAATGTTTTAAATATTAATTAAACGCAAATATATCTATTTATTATAAAACTTTCATATATTTTATGCACTTAATATTAGATTATTACATGTAATGATTTTTGATGATATATAGTTGACAGAACTTTCTAAAATTATCTTGCACAACTGTTTTACATTTTTAATCAACTGTAATAACTGCAGTTTTAATTTTTCTCTTCTGCTACTTTTAAATCGACCCTCAATAAGAAACCAAAAATACTTACCACCACTATAGTCCCAACAGTATTTTGCGTTTTAAAATCTAGTTTAAATTGGGTTTGATATTCAGATAATAAGAAAAAACAACTAGATTTAAGTCTCTTAATTGAGATCCAAAGATGGTCACATGAATTTTCCAACCGAGATGATATGTTGACCAAGATTACCAGGCCCTCCATTGTAAAATGGAGGGTTTTGTTATTTAGACGTTTTCTAAGATTTTATTTTCCATAGTAATACGTACTAGTCCTGCAGTGTTTCTAGCATTAAGTTTAGATAGTAAACTGCTACGGTGCGCTTCTACAGTTTTAAGAGAGATAAATAATTTACCTGCTATTTCTTGATTAGTATTCTCTTGTATAATTAACTCTAAGACTTCTCTTTCTCTACGTGTGATTTTAGGAATTTCTTTTTTAGCAGTTTTGTCGTTCCTATTTTTATTCATGATACCATTCATGATAGTTTTGGTTACGGCCTCACTGAAGTATGTTTTACCCGTTGCAACTGTTCTTATAGCCGTTAGCAATTCTTTTCTTCCTGTGTTCTTTAATACATATCCTAAAGCTCCACTTTTAAGTATCTCTGTGATATAACTTTCTTCATCATACATTGATAGGACTAAGATTTTAATTTCTTTATTCTTAGTGATGAGTCTCTTGCAGATATCTATACCACTAATATCTGGTAGGTTAATATCAAGTAGAATGATATCAGCTTTATCTAATAATCCTTCTTTAAATATCTCACGTGCCGTAAGACATTTATCTACGATGTTAATGTCATCTTCTTTGTCGAAAATTGATTCTAGACCATCGACAAACATTTCGTGATCATCAACTATTAGGATATTAATCATACGGTATCTTTAGTAATCTTTTAAAGTAACGTAAATTAAAACCTATATCAGTGCACTAAAATTAGGGTTTATACTATTTTTTAATTTTAAGTAAGAACTCACATTTACTCCGATGTTAAGATTTCTCTTCATAATTCTCATTTTAGGTACCATACTACCGTATTCATCTGGACAAGAAAAAGTAAGTATAGAGACCCTTGAGACGATAGACTCAATCATAAAATACAAACTTAAGGAAGGAGCAACTGATGATTTATCACAGCTATATTACGATAGAGCTAATGCTAAACTTACACTATTCTCAGAAACTGGTGAAGCCCTTTATGATCTGCAGACCGCTGCAACTTATGCCAGATATAATGAGGATACGCTCTCGTATCATCAGTGTAATACCAGGATAGCAGAACTCTATACAGCTCAAGAAGTGTATTATGATGATGCCATTTCTAAGTTAGATGAAGGGATAAGGTATTATAACGTACATGAAGAATATGACCTCGAAGCTAAGAGTTATACTATCCTGAGTCGGATTTATGAGAACCGGCAAGAATATGACATCGCTCTTAACAATATCAATAAAGCGCTCAAACTCAATGAAGAGATTAAAGATACCCTGCTGCAGTTAGAATGTAACATTCTTGTTACTAAACTATTCTCGATGAATGGTAATGTAAGTAAAGCTATAGAACTAGCAGAGAATAATCTAAAACTAAGTCAATTACTAAAAGAAGATTATTTCATTACAGAAAATCTTCTCAATCTGGCAGAATTTCATTCACAAGCAAGTGAATACAAGAAAGGCTCTGCTTATCTCGATGAACAATTGATTAAGCGTAAAGGAACAAAACAGCAAAAAGCGAGACTCTATAAACTACTGTCTGATTTCTCATTAGAAGAATATGATTTATCGAAGTCCTTTGATCAATACAAACAATATATCGTTTACCGAGATAGTATAGCACAACTGAGCAGAAAAGAACTCATGAATAGTATGGCTTATGAGTTTGAGACAAGAGATAAAGAAAGGGAAATAGTAAGATTAGAAAAAGATAGTGAGATAGCAGCATTGACTTTAAAGCAACAAAGAAGGTTAGTTTGGATTTTATTTGCGAGTCTGCTAGCAGGTTTATTCACCTTGTTTTTGTTAATCAGGTTCTATGCGCAGAAGATTAAAGCAAATCAACTACTTGCGGAAAAACAATCTCAACTTGATCAGCAAAAGATTAAAGACATGAGTAATGACTTTAAGATCAGAAACCTGGAATCAATGATAGTAGGACAAGAAGAAGAACGAAAAAGAATATCTACTGATCTACATGACAGTCTTGGGGGAATGCTCTCTGCGCTTAAGTTACAATATGACTCTTTACACCTAACGCATAAGGAGTTAGATCAAGACGAAGACTATAACAATATAAATTCGCTGATAGATACAGCATGCGATGAAGTGAGAAATATTGCAAGAAATCTAAAACCTGCAGCACTTGAGAAAATCGGTTTAAAGGCAGCGCTTACAGATCTTGTAAATAGATATAAGCGATTTCCTAATGCGGATATAACACTCCACTTCCATAAAACAGATAAAAAACTGGAGTACAATACTAAGGTGCATGTGTATAGGATTATCCAAGAGTTAATAAACAATGCGATCAAGCATTCTCAATGTAAAGAACTAGATATCCAAATATCATCTCTAAATGATGAGTTTGTGATTATGGTAGAAGATGATGGAGTAGGGTTTGATAAACTAAATGCTACTTATGGGCATGGAATAGAAAATATCCGATCGAGAGTAAATATCTTAAAAGGGGACCTACAAATTGATACCCAAAAAAACAAAGGAACCTCTGTAATCATTCATATACCCCAATATGCAGCTGCTGTTTAGGGGTTTACCCTACTACAAAATATAGGACTTTCCACAATATCAGCTGCTAAAATTGTTTTCATCTTTAATGTATGGTTAAATACTTAGTGAAGGTTTTTTAAGTAGTCACCTTCAGAAAGGATCTAGCCTCAAAAGACTTTAAAGAAAGTGTTTGGTTCTACTACATTTACTTAAACTATGTAAGCTTGTAATCTCAGTTGATCGAGTAAAGTGAATTTTACCTTTTTGGTAAAAGCTCAACTTCAATCAATTAAGCGGTATTATCGATTTTGCTGAGATCACAGTTTGCATAGTTCTTTTTGAACCACCCTTTTGCACATTACTTATTTCTAGATAGTTGGTTATTTAACCTACAAATCGATTTTCCAATATATTTCTTGACAGGGAGTTTAGTTTTTCTCTAAAAATTCAAAACTTTTTACCCTTAACCCGTTTTTTGAGATGTGGCCTTAGTGTCACATCTTTTGTTTTCAGTTAATTTAGAAAAACAGCTCTTCAAGTCTCTTTTCTATTTTAGGGTGGAAAACTTATATACTGTCTGCGAAGAATATTCCTCTCCAGGCATGAGGACGGTACTTGGGAAATCAGGTTGATTGGGAGAGTCAGGGAAATGTTGAGTCTCTAAACAAAACCCACCTCTTTTGCCATATTGATTACCTCCTTTTCCGTTAAGTTTACCATCAAGAAAATTACCAGTGTAAAACTGAATGCCTGGCTCAGACGTGAGCACTTCTAATTTACGGCCAGAGACAGGATCTGTAGCAATTGCTGCAAGCTTCATTTCACCATTTTTATTTCTTAATACCCAATTATGGTCATAGCCGCCTCCAAATTTTATTTGAGGGTGATCATCATTTATCCCAACACTTATTTTTTTACTTGTCGTGAAATCAAATGGAGTATTTTTTACAGGAGCTATACCAATAGGAATTAGTCCTTCGTCGATAGGATTGTATTCATCAGCGTTGATCATAATCTCATGATTCTCTATAGTTCCACTACCATGGCCAGCAAGATTAAAATAGGTGTGGTTTGTAAGATTACACACAGTAGCTTTATCTGTAGTTGCTTGATATGAAATTTTTAGCTCATTTTCATTTGTAAGTACATATGTGACAGTCACTTCCAAACTTCCTGGAAACCCCTCCTCCATATCAGGACTAAGCCTATATAAGCTAATGCCTCCATCTATAAAATCTTCTTTCCAAATGTGTTTGTCAAACCCTTGTATGCCTCCATGCAATGAATTCTCACCGTCATTTTTAGCTAAGGAATATTCCTTTCCTTGTAAAGTAAATTTACCACCAGCTATTCTATTGCCATACCTTCCTATTATTGCACCAAAGTAAGGGTGCTCCTCTAAGTATGCACCTAAAGTCGGAAAACCCATTGCTATATCCTCAAATTTTCCGTCTTTATCAGGAACCCTAATAGACGTAATTATCCCGCCATAATTAGTGATGTCTACTTCGATTCCATTTTTATTCTTTAGAGTGAATACAAATACCTGTTCTTCATTTAGATATCCGAATGTGGCGTATGAAACATCAATTTTTTGATTTGTGTCTTTCACTTTAGGATCTGATTTTGTTTGGCAGGCTAATAAAATTGCCATTGCTGATAATATTAAATAAATTCTCATAAACGGTAGTAAACATGTTGTAGGCAATGTACAAATTTGTAAAACTAGGGATGGAATTAGATAAGGGGAATTAGCTTAAACCGTGTCTACATATTAAGAAATTATTATTTTTATTAATATGAGTAACAAGCCACACGTATTAATCATCGATGATAGAGAATTCGATAGAGTTCTGTACAAAGAATATTTGGGTGATGAACAATACAATTTTTCTGAATTAGATGATGGAGAAGGAGCTATAGCTCAGCTTAATAACAAGGAATATGACCTTATACTACTAGATTGGCAGATGCCTAGGGTAGGAGGGCTAGAGACGTTGAGAAATGTCAAACACAGCAATCATAAAGACACTCCTATTATCATTATTACAGGTTTAGAAGACGATAAAGTTTTAGAACAAGCTTTTGATTATGGTGGAGTAGACTTTATAAATAAACCTGTCTCTAAGATTGAGCTTAACTCTAGAGTTAATAGCGTACTTAAACTCTTTAATTCTACGAAGATGCTTATCAAGCAGAAAGAAGAGTTAGAATCACTAAATGCTATCATATCAAGTCAAAAAGAAGAGTTGCAACAGACTTTCAAAATCAAGCAAGAACTTGCAGAGATCAAAGAGCAACAGCAGCAAATTGAGATTGATGATAAGAATAGAAAGATTATGACAATGGAGGTAGATACCTCTAAAAGTGTAAATCAAATTAAGAATATCAACAGCCTCATATCAGAAGGCAAAAAAATACTTGCGCAAGACTCCAATGGTGGAGTAGGAATCAGTATACTTAACAAGTTGCAAAAAGAAGTGGAAGACTTATTCGGTAAGCAAGATAGCTGGTCTGACTTCAAAGAGATATATGAGTCTATAGAGCCAGAGTTTTTTAAGAAGCTTACGACTATTAACCCTAAACTTACCTCACTGGATCTCCAGCACTGTGCTTACATTAAGATGAACCTAGATAACTATGAGATTACTAAAATCTTAAATGTGGAGTTAAAAAGTTTACAACAGACTAGGTATAGACTAAAGAAGAAACTTAAGGTACAGGAGAATGCTAAGCTAAGGGAATTTATAGTAGCGATTTAAGAACTTTTCTTTAGGTTTTTATAAACTGTAAATGCTATAGTACATCCTCTATCCTCGTTATTCCTTGCAGAGATAGTTCCCTCATGTTGCTCTAGTACCTTCTTAGAAATTGCTAAGCCCATTCCCGATCCTTCAAATTTATCTTTACTATGCAGTTTTTGAAATAGCAAAAATATTTTGTCGATATGCTTGTTATCTATCCCTATTCCATTATCTGTAACTGTGAATAACCAATGAGATTTATTTTCAGAGCCAGTTAATTTCACAATAGGTTTTATCCCATCATCTTGAAACTTCATTGCATTAGCAATCAAATTTTGGAATACCTGTCTAATCTTTATTTTATCTGCGATTATTGTCTTAGGTAAATCTGTCACTATTATTTCAGCTTCGTACTTAAGTACTTCTTGTTGTAGGTCTGCCAAGATGCTATCTACCATTTCTTGCACGTCCACTTCGTCAAAAATAGTCTTAGTAGTATTTACTCTTGAAAAAATAAGAAGATCATCAATTAACTCACGCATGTGCTCAGAGCTATCACTTATGATTTGAAGAAATTTTTGTTCTTTATCTGATAACTTACTTTTTGTACTATCAGTTAAGAGTTGTGCAAAACTTATAACACTTCTTATCGGCGCTTTTAAATCATGAGAAGCGATGTAGGCAAAGTTTTCTAATTGGAGATTAGAATCAATGTATTTTTTAAGCTCTTCGTTTTTTGCGTTTAAATCTTGTATTTGCTGGTGTATGATTTTGGCCTGCTGCACTCGCTCTGTTACATCATTAAAGATCATGATGATCCCTTCTTTTTCACCCTTTTCATTTCTATGGATAGTTGCTGACCCTTCAATATTTATCTCAGCACCATTACCTGGTACTATAGTCATCGGAGACCTATCATAACCAGCGTCACCTTGTATTATACTACGAGTCCTAGATATTAAATCTTCACGTTGGTCTTTATGTGTAATTTCTAAAATCGATCTGTTAATTAATTTTTCTTCTGACACTCCGAAGATGTTACAAGCCATTCTAGAACAAAACATAATTTTGCCTTCCTTGTCCATTATAAGAATACCAGATGGAGATGCGTCAACTACCGACTTGTACCAAGAGTTAGATCTCTCGACTTTAGAATTTAAATTCTTTTGATCGTATTCTGTATGAGTAGGTTGCAATTTTATGGAATCTTAGTATTAAGATAAAATTTAATATGATAAACTCATCTAATAATAAGAAACTATAATGTGCTCAAACCCTATGTTTTTAAATAAAAAAAGGAGCCTAAATCAAAGCCCCTTTAATATTAAACACCCTTAGTATTTAATTTATATTGCAAATGTAATCACTGAAGCAAGTATTACATATTATAAAAACCTACAATATGTCTACACGTTATGACAGATGTTCAACACATTAGGGAAGGAGAAGAATTAAAATGGGATGCATTAGAGCCTTATCTACGAAGCGTTTTAAGTGATATAGATGGCGAAATGAGTGTCGGCCAATTTCACGGAGGTCATGCAAACCTCACTTACTTAATCAAATTTGGCGAGAAAGAATTTGTTTTAAGAAGACCACCATTTGGCAAGATTGCTCCTGGCGCTCACGATATGAAGCGTGAGTACAAAGTACTCTCAAAGCTCTACAAGTTTTTACCTCAAGCACCTAGAGCATATCATCTCTGCATGGATGAAGATATAATCGGAGCTAAGTTTGTTATTATTGAGAGAAGGCAAGGTGTTGTAATTAGGAAAAAATTTCCTGAAGGTTTTAAGAAATTTGAGAACGTAAATCAGCGATTAACTGATGCACTACTTAAAGCAACAGCTGATCTCCATACCGTAAATGTAGAGGAGGCTAATTTATCTCAACTTGGCAGACCTGATGGATTTGCAGCTCGACAAGTTGAAGGATGGTACAACAGATGGAATCTATCGAAGACAGAAGAAAACAAAGACATGGAAAATGTTTTCAATAAGATCTCTGCTCATATCCCTGCACCTCAGGCAGTCGCTATAATTCATAACGATCTCAAGTTTGATAATTGCCAATTTTCTGAAGATAACCCTGATGTAGTAACTTCTATTTTTGATTGGGATATGACAACCTTAGGTGATCCACTTATAGATTTTGGAATTTTACTCAGCTACTGGAGAGATCCTTTACTAGAAAGTATTAAGATTTTACCTTTCAGTTTAGAAGGAGATGCTCCAGACAAAAAATATTTGATAAGCCAATATGAAAAGTTGTCTGGTTATAACTTAGAGAACATCAAGTGGTACGAGTGTTTTGCATATTGGAAGAATGCAGTAGTGTTACAGCAACTTTATAAAAGATATGTAGATGGTGCTACTAAGGATAAGCGGATGGCTCAACTAGGTATGGGTGCTAAAATATTAGCTGCAGCAGCTAACCAAAAAATAGACTGGTAATTTAGTAACTCGAAAACTAAACATCAATTATTTTCTTGGCTATGATTAACTCTAAGGCAATCTACTATATGCTAATCAGTGCTTTGTGTTTCACGGGCATTAACTCAGTTGTACGATTTGTTGATCATCTTCCTGTTTTTGAAATCGTATTTTTTAGAGCTATTGGGACTGTGGTTTGTTGTTTGTTTATTATTCAAAGAAATAAAATTCCTATTCTTGGTAATAATAAAAAGTTACTTGTCACTCGAGGAGTAGTTGGGTTAATTTCACTTGCCCTATTTTACAAAGCACTACAGTTAATGCCTATGGGGTCTGCAGTTTCTCTCAGATATTTATCTCCCTTTTTTGCTGCTGGTTTTGCTATATATTTTTTAAAAGAAAAAATGCTTAACCTCCAATGGCTTTTTTATCTCTTTGCCTTTGTCGGTGTATTATTATTAAAGGGCTTTGATAGTAGAATTTCTCTTACCGCTTTGGTAATAATTCTTACTTCTGCCGTGTTTAGTGGTTTGGTCTATGTTGTAATAAGGAAAATCGGTGACTCAGAGCACCCTATCGTAATCGTAAATTATTTTCTAAGCATATCGACAATTGTTGCGGGTGTAATTTCCATATTTAATTGGGTACAGCCAATTGGGCTCGAATGGTTGTTTCTTTTTGCTATGGGAATATTCGGATTTGTAGCGCAGTATTTTATGACACGAGCACTCCAGATCGAGGAGGCTAATCTCATTACACCATTCAAATATTCCGAAGTTATTTTTACACTTTTAATAGGCTGGTCTTTGTTCGGTGAAGGCCAATCTGCTATTGCACTTTTGGCAATGCTATTAATTATAGCTTCTCTCCTTTTAAATGTGTGGGTAAAACAAAAATCAAGATTGAAGGCGTAGTTAAAATCATTGCTATCTTAGGAGGAATATGGATAAAAAAATCAAAGTAGCGGCAGTAATTTTACTAGTCTCGGCGGTTATTCATCTAGCGTATCCTATTCTCTATCATAATCCTGAAGCGACTACGCCTGTGGCAGTATTTGGAGTTATATATCTAATCTTAAGTCTTGGATTGCTTATTAGCAGTAAGAAATTATTTTTATACGCAGCTGCAATTTTCACCACAATTGGGATGATAGCAGCTACAGTTGTATATACAGGTAACGAATCACCATTTGATTTAGATATCGTTTTGATATTGATCGATATAGTTATAGTCCCAATTTTTTGGTGGGGTATATTTAGACGCAAGCAAAGTGTTTAGTTGGTGAATTAAAGTTGAAATAATTGCAAATGAAGCTTCAAAAAAATAAACTTAAAAAACTATTCAAATCGGGAACAGTAAATTATGGTATTTGGAATGGATTAGTAGATACTTATGTGGCCGAAATTTGTGCCGGTGCAGGATTTGATTGGGTTTTGATTGATGGCGAGCATGCACCATTTGATTTTAGATCTATGGTTATCCAGATGCAAGTTATGGCCAGGCATCAAGCTAGTATTATAGTACGCCCTCCTGTAGGAGATCCCATACTAATTAAACAATTATTGGATGCGGGCGCTCAGTCGTTTTTGATACCTATGGTAGATACCGCAGCACAAGCGGAGGAAATGGTTGCAGCTATGAGATATCCACCCAAAGGAAATCGTGGTGTTGGCACTGCGCTAACAAGAGCTGCGCAGTGGGATAGAACATCTGATTATTTATCAAAAGCGGACAAAGGACTTTGCCTTATTGTACAAGTAGAAACTAGACTAGGTATGGAAAATATTGAAGCTATTGCAAATGTTAATGGAGTAGATGCAGTGTTTATTGGCCCTTCAGATCTTGCTGCATCTATGGGCTATCTAGGTCAGAGTAATCATAGAAAGGTAAAAGCAGAAGTAATTAGAGGATTTAAGCTAATAGAGAAATGTGGTAAAGTATCAGGCACATTGGTCCTGGATAAAAAATTAGCAGATGAATATTTACGTGCAGGTGTTAAGATGCTCGGTGTAGGAGCAGATTCAAATCTACTTGTTAAAGCAACTACAGCATTAGCAAATAGCTTTTTCAAAAATAAAGTTGGTACTTAAATCGAAAATTTTCTTTTAAACAGAATTTACTGTCTTAAACTATATCGTCTTCCAATAGATGCTCGCTGACATTATTGTCAAGGCTTGGCAGCTTAGGATTTGGTCCCCACTTATTTGTATTATGATCGCTATCTAATAAAGTAAATACAAATAGCACAAGACTACCTAAAGGAATAAAAGCTAAAAGAAAAAACCAGCCAGACTTACCAGAATCATGAAACCTCCTGACCATTACGGCTAATCCTGGAATTAATATGGCCAAATAAAATATACCCATTAAAGCCAATGGTATATATGCTAACCCAGACATTTCGCCTCCACCCAAACCAATGATTGGGAATAAAATAAACATTAAGGCCATTAATATTAGCCATGAGAATAATGAAAAAAACCAATACTCACTTCTACGAGCCCTACCGCTGAAGTCAGCATATTTATATTTTAAAACATCTAGAAAATATTGTTGGAATGCGCTCATAGTGTTCTTATTTAGGTTAACTAAACTTAATAAAAAAATCGCTATAATAATTTCTTTAATTCATTGATATGTAAAATTGTACCACTTCTTACGAGGTATAGCTCAGAGATTATATATTTGATATAGGAGGAACATTAGCTCAGTTGGTTTAGAGCGCTGCCTTGACAGGGCAGAGGTCACTGGTTCGAATCCAGTATGTTCCACGGATAACCCTTCAGTTATTAAATTAGCTGGAGGTTTTTTTATAGCCAGATCTGGTGACCTCTGCATAGGTTTATTAGGATGTAGTGTGCTTTCTATTTTTACAGTGATTAATTACCAATAGAGGTTAGTAAATAATGAACTCAAAATATTAGTGGTATTTGAAGGAGAAAGGTGGGAAAATTGTCTTAAGGTTTTTCCCATTTTGGAAAGAAAGGGCTCCCCTTTTCTGCAGTCTTTAAAAATTCAAAGAATGATTATTCATTTCTTCCTTCTTTATTGATAGGGTTAACGCTAGAAAATTATAAATGATTCTCTTGTGTGATGACATTCCTTTAATCTATTTTAATCTCTTTCATGAAATATTCATTTCCAGAAGTAACCTTTACTTGATAAGTATTAGGAGATAATTCTTTAAGGTTAATAGAAGCCACTGATTTGCCCGCAGCATTTGATAAGATTACTTGGCCATCAAACATAATTTCAACTAAATCCAGAACATGATCTTCAGAATAAAGGAGTAAGAAATTCCAAGGGGTTTTCAAATTCTTTATGGTAGTCATTTCTTCAAAAGAAGAATTTGAGACCTGAGCTATTCCATCGCAATCTTCATCAATATCGTTATCTAGTATTTCTTCAGCATCAGGATGGATATTAGGATCTGCATCATCACAATCTACAAAACAATCAAATCCATCCTGGTCGAAATCCACTGAGCTCATTACTGCAATAGATCTTGGTCTACCTTCGGTAAGGGTGATTTCGTTTAGTGCAGAACCATCGTAGTTTGAGGATAATATCTTACCGTCAGTGTCAGTAAATTCTAGCCAATAAAGTTTGTGTGATATCCTATCCATTGCCATGCTACTAATAGCATTAGTCGTGTTGTAAATTGATTGTGGCCCTGATAGACCAGATCCTCTTGAAATTATCTCGCATACTCCTTCTGAACAATCTGTCCAGGCAAGGACGTTTTCATCACGATCAAAGACTAAATTCTGAACATCGCTTCCTCTGTAGATTGTTCTTGTGATCCCGCCAGTTATTGAATATGACTCAACACAGCTACATGATTGTCGAGTATGATGTATAGTGGAATTTTCATAATCTATATCAAAACTTGTGTAACCATCAAATCCATCTGCATATCCATCAACTAATAACTCTGTACCAGTTCCATCAAGTTTTGCTCTTTTATAGCCAACCAAAGGCTCATGGTAATAGAAGTAGCCATTATAAACTTGAACTGCGAGATGACTATCCCCGTTGTTTAATACCTGCATCTGATCTGTGCCGCTTGCATTCATAGCCCATACTCCATCTTGACGTAGATACAATTTCCCTGAGGTGTTATCCGCCCATAAGTTTTGGATTACTTCAAATTCATCATCTAATAAGATTTGAGACGAATCATCATTTCTTCCTTTTGACTTAATGAACCCATCTGTATGTCCCCAGAATAATTTATTTTTTTCAAAATCATAATAGGCAGTATAAAATCCATTAAAGGGATTATCTTCTCCTATATCCATTAAGGTTTCTATCTCGTTTCCCATATAGTCTAAACCTTTGATAAGGAAGTCTCTTTTGTCTAACCAGTAAACAGTATTTTCTTGTGTGTCTACAAAAATATCTACAGGTCTATCAGAGAACTCAGCATCGAATATAGTTTCTATTTCTGCGCCATTAAGATTGCTTATTAAAATATATTCTAGCCGCTCATCGTACCATATCATACGACCCTCATCTGGATCGATTACCAAAGTCCTAATATCATTATAGCCTTCGACTAGAAGAATTGAGGATTGCATATCTTTATCCAATCGGAAAATTTGAGAACTGGTAGCAAAGTACATTAATCCATTTGATGGATCGATCGTAAGTGCATTTATAGTCTCAGGGGATTCAAACATTAGTTGAATGTTTGAGCCATCCAGGTCACTGGAAAAAAGATTGCTTCCTTTCGGAAATAATCTCTCAGCCCAGAATATCTTATCTGATGCTTTATCTAAATAAACAACATCAATAAAGTTTTGTCCTTCTATGAGAGTTTCAAGTTCACTGCTATTCTCATTAAATCTGATAATAGATCTGTGATCAGTAAAGTATACCTGGGAGTCGTAATATTGAATATTAGATGGTCTGTTTATTTCATCTTGGGCCAATAATTGTTTGCCGCTACCATCATCATTTATTCTGAATAACTGCTGCTGATTACCTTCTGTCCAAAATATTTTTGCTGATTGCCCATTAGCATTCCATGATACAATTAAACTAAATAATGTTATGGCTATAAGCTTAGAAGAATACATATTTTATAGAGTAATTTTTATGAAATAATTTATACTAATCCTATCAATGAAATACTTGTCGCAGCAGGCATTAATACAGTAACTACTACTTTGTATAGGCGAAAAATTAGACTTAATAAATAAGACAGAATTGTTCAATGAAATTGAATTGCTATTAAAATGGAATTCAGAAAATCATTTGAAAAGTAATGAACTTTTCTATTCAGGTAGGATGTGTCATACAGAAAACAATATAATAAATTTATAACATATTAACTAATTATTTAATATGAAATTTCGTCGTAAATCCAATAATATAAAACCATGAAAGAAGAGAAACAGTCTGGGAACTTTAAGGATTGGTGATTCATTTATTACATAGTTTTCGAATAAAAAAAAGCAGAGTATAAAACTCTGCTTTCTGTTACCTGATGTAGTGTCTCTATTTGTCAAGTAGTTCAATTAACCAAAGTGTTACTCTTTAGTATTCACTTGGAAAAAATATGGTTGTACATAACCTATTTCCATCTTGATTAGTTGTCTCAGTTATCACCCATATTTTTTCATCTCTGCAATGCTCTTTCAACTCATCAGGAATCTTGTATGATGACAAAACTCTAGAGCCTGATGTTAAAGCATCTTCATTGATTCTTTTGTCCTCATCACATATGTCACCGTAGTATAAGTTTCTGTGTCGAGTGTAACACTCCATTTAAAAGATTGAAGAATGTAAATGCTTTTGAGCTAACTGACTTAACTATAATGAATTGATAATCAGTGTGCATAGAGCTATTGGTAGACCGAGGCAAAACGGTAATTGAATCCAGTATGTTCCACATAAGACCTCAGGGGTTTCGACTGCTGAGGACTTGCTTTTTCTACATGCAACCTCATTGCGAGAAGTTTGTTATAATATTGAATCATGGGAGATTATGTTACAAGTTTCTTTATCATTTATGGAGCTATTGCAATCCGTTATTTAATCATAGCTACTATTTTCTTTCTCATCTATTATAAGTTTTTACGTAATAAAATCGCCTACAAAAAAATCCAACAAAAATTTCCAAAAGGCTCTGACTACATAAGAGAATTGAAGTATTCACTTCTCTCCGTTGTGTTTTTTGGAGCGTTCGGAGTGCTTGCATTGAGATCCCCAATCAGTATTTATAATCAAGTTTACTATGATCTCAATTCGTTGCCAATTTGGTATTATATGCTTTGCTTTCCTGTTATGCTAATTATTCATGACACTTATTTTTATTGGATGCATAGAAGTTTGCATCATCCAAGAATATTTAAGCATGCCCACTTAGTTCATCATAAATCTACTAACCCCTCGCCTTGGGCTGCTTATGCTTTTCATCCTTTGGAGGCAATTTTGGAGGCTGCTATATTGCCCATTTTAGCATTCATGTTGCCATTGCACATTACAGCAATTGGTTTGTTTTTTCTGTTCTCTATTATTTACAATGTTTATGGCCACAGTGGTTTCGAACTATATCCGAAAAAGTTTCAAAAGCATTGGTTAGGAAAATGGCTTAATACCTCTGTACATCATAACCTCCACCACAAAAATTTTGATAATAGCTACGGACTATATTTCACGTTTTGGGATAGATTGATGAACACTATGGCAGAATCCTATGAAGAAACTTATGACGAAGTAAAGGGCAGGAAAAAACTAAGTATCAACTAAGACAATTCTTTTTTCTTCATTCCAAATCATTTGCCTAACTTTTAGATTCGCTAAGATTTAGTTATGAGTTTGGTAATTGGAGTAGACTATGGGACAGATTCCGTAAGGTCCGTATTAGTTAATACTAAAAATGGTAAGGAAATAAGTAGTTCAGTTTTTCACTATCCTAGATGGAAGAAAGGATTGTTCTGTGATGCTTCTAATCATCAGTTTAGGCAACATCCATTAGATTATATCGAAGGTCTTGAAAAGTCAATTAAGCAGGCTTTGCGTCAGGCACCCAAGAGTAGCGCTAAGAAAGTAGTAGGGATAGCTATTGACACAACAGGTTCGACACCTGTTGCAGTAGACAAGCATGGAACTCCGCTTGCCTTAAAATCAAAGTTTGCGAAGAATCCTAATGCCATGTTCATTCTTTGGAAAGATCACACTGGGATTAAGGAAGCAAAAGAGATTAATAAACTATGTAAAAAATCTAAAGTCGATTATTCTAAATACGAAGGAGGAGTATACTCATCTGAGTGGTTCTGGGCAAAAATTTTAAGGACGATAAGAGTAGATTCCAAAATTGCTAAGGCAGCTTACTCTTGGGTCGAACATTGCGATTGGATTCCGTTTTTATTAACGGGCGGTAAGGATGTGCATGATATGAAAAGAAGTAGATGTGCTGCAGGGCACAAAGCATTATGGCATGAGGATTTCAATGGCCTTCCTCCTAATGGTTTTTTTAAAAAGTTAGATAAAAAATTAGATGGATTAAGAGATCGACTATTCGATGAGACTTATACGTCTGATCAGTCTGCTGGGCAATTATCCGCTGAATGGGCAAAGCGGCTTGGATTATCTATGGATGTAGAAGTTGCCGTAGGAGCTTTTGATGCACATATGGGTGCAGTAGGAGGACAGATTGAACCCTTTTTTCTGAGCAAGGTTATGGGGACTTCTACCTGTGATGTGCTTGTAGCTCCTTACAAATATGTAGGTAAGAATCTAGTCAAAGGAATCTGCGGTCAAGTAGATGGATCTGTAATTCCAGGCATGGTTGGTTTAGAAGCTGGGCAGTCCGCGTTTGGAGATGTATATGCATGGTTTCAGAATTTGCTATCGTGGACACTATATGAAGTTGTAGGCAAAAGCAAATTGATTGATAGCAAAACAAAAAAGCTATTGATTAAAGAAAGTATGGATAAAATTATCCCAGAGTTAACTAAAGCAGCTCAGCAAATTGATCCTGCAACATCAACGGTATTAGCACTAGACTGGTTAAATGGTCGCAGAACTCCTGATGCAAATCAAGCACTTAAAGGGGCGATACTTGGATTAAATCTTGGAAGTGACGCACCTAAAATATTTAGAGCATTAGTAGAAGCTACGTGCTATGGTGCAAGAGCAATAGTAGAAAGATTCGAGTCTGAAGGGATACCTATTAAAGGGCTAATAGGTTTAGGAGGGGTAGCTAAGAAATCTCCATTTATCATGCAGACTATGGCAGATGTACTCAATGCCCCCATTAAGATTGCTAAATCCGAGCAGACTTGTGCACTGGGCGCTGCTATGTTTGCGGCTACCGCTGCTGGAGTTTATGACAACGTATCAGTAGCTATGGATAGAATGGGTGCAGGGTTTAGTGCTACCTATACACCTAATAAGTCCAATGCAAAACTTTACAACAAGCTATATCAAGACTATTGTAAAGTAGGTGAGTATATTGTGCAAAACACCAAATCGTAAAATGGACTTTAAAAGAATCAGAGAAGAAGCTTACGAAGCAAATATGCAACTTGAGTCACTTGGCTTGGTGCTCTTTACATTTGGGAATGCTAGTGCGGTGGACCGAGATAGAGGAGTGTTTGCGATTAAGCCTTCTGGAGTACCATATAGGGATCTGACTCCTAACAAGATTGTAGTAGTAGACTTTGATGCTCATACTGTTGATGGTGATCTGAGACCTTCATCTGATACTAAGACTCATGCGGTACTTTATAAACATTGGGACGGCATTGGGGGAATAGTCCATACCCATTCTACTTATGGGACTGCATGGTCTCAAGCGCAGTGTGATATCCCCATCATGGGGACAACACATGCTGATCATTTAACTGTAGACATTCCTTGTGCTCCACCCATGTCAGACGAAATGATCAAAGGCAACTACGAATATGAAACAGGTTTTCAGATTATGAATGAGTTTAAAAGACGATCACTTGACTACAAGGAAGTAGAAATGGTTCTACTAGGAAATCATGCGCCATTCACATGGGGAAAATCGGCAAACAAAGCTGTGTACAATAGCGCAGTATTAGAGGAGTGTGCTAAGATGGCTTATCTGAGTTTAAATATTAATCCTCAAGCGCCGAGATTAAAAGACACATTAATTAAAAAACACTTTGATCGTAAGCATGGTCCTGATTCTTACTATGGACAAACAGAGTAAATGAAGAAACAATTTATTAAGCTTAAGAAATTTGAAGTCTGGTTCATAACAGGCAGTCAACATCTATATGGTAAAGAGGTCCTCAAAGAAGTAGAAAGAAATTCAAAACAAATTGCAACATCGATAGCTGCAAATAAACAAATTCCTGTTACTGTAAAGTTTAAAAAATTACTTACCACCCCAGATGAGATTTTCAAACTTTTTAAAGACGCGAATTATGATGATAAATGCATAGGTTTAATTGCATGGATGCATACTTTTTCTCCAGCCAAGATGTGGATCAAAGGATTAAAGATTCTACATAAACCAATGATGCATCTCCATACTCAATT
>CALFUQ010000094.1 GCA_937929885.1 uncultured Saprospiraceae bacterium | reverse complement strand
CCATACTTCATCTATGTAGGTTCTATCCATCCCCGAAAAAACATCCTGCGATTAGTAGAAGCATTCGAGGAATTTTGTCAGACTGATAAAGTTCACCACTTAGTCATTCTCGGAAGATGGGCTTGGAATAATGATGTAGTTGCAGCTAAATTAAATAGGACAAAGTTTCCAGATAGAATAAAAATCTTAGAAGAAATAGAAGGTGATATCTCCCCTTACTTAGCAGCAGCTGAGGCATTGGTGTATGTTTCTTTGTTTGAAGGTTTTGGGCTTCCCCTATTAGAAGCTATGCAATGTGAAGTGCCAGTGATCACTTCCAATCGCGGAGCTCTCAAGGAAGTTGCAGGCGATGCTGCATTACTCGTCAATCCAGAAAGTGTGGATGAGATCACTGCTGCCATATCACGGATCTCTATTGATGAGGACTTGAAGGATAGGCTTGTTTCTGAGGGTGTTCAGCAGTTACAGGGTTTTTCTTGGGATAGCGCTGCGGAAGTTACTTATGAGCGGCTTGTTCAGCTTGGTGGTGGTTAAGAAATACTCCTCTCTGTCACTTTGTGACATCTCTCCTCTTGCAAAGGAGAGACTTGCTTTTTTTTGTAAATTAATTATTGTTCTTGTCTCTATCCTTTCCTCTAAAAATGAGAAAGCTTAGGTGATTATGAGTTCTCATTTTTATGTTCTTATTTAATTGGTCTTTTATTTGGTTAAGCATAATTTCATCGAGGTTCAAACCTCGACGATCAGGGCTAATCTTCGTCTGTTGACATAATTTTAAGTCCAGACATTTTTTCAGGACCAAATATCAATATACAAAGCAGAAGAATGGCGAATAAATTTATATCAATAGTATTTTCATTGCCTTCGGATAAATAAACAAAAGTTATAAAATCAAAACTAACTCTAGATAAATTATCATCAAATTGATATGAGAATCTTTGAGATAAAAATAAGTTATAGTTATAAAGTATGCCATCCATAACACTAAACCCAATTGCTTGAAGCAGGTAGTTGAATATTGATAATAAAACGTTTCCTCTAAGCAATATAATTCCACTACAAATTGAAAAGCAAAACAATAATAATGGCACTAAAACTGAATGACCAGTAGGGCTTAAAAAACAAAATAGAATACCACATAATCCGCCAAATATTTGGTGATATGGTAACAGTTTATATAAAATTTTACTTAACAAAAAGTCAAAATATTTTAGTTTAAAATATAACCTGGTTTTCCTGGTAATGCTTGCCTACGTCGTCTTAAATATCTATCAAATCAATCTCTACCAAAGCATATAATCCTGAATAGTTTCTGCGGCTACTATACATCCAGTCATCTGCATGTTCAACGTATCCTGCACTCACAGGGCTCTTGGCTATAAACAACACTACTTATAAATAATTGCGCAGAGTATAAGTATGATGTTAGATGTTTTCATAGTCTGGGTATTTTATTGTGGGTGTATTTTTTTGTTTTTATTTAAAGCGGCTTTTATTTAGTTATGCATAGTTTCATCGAGGTTACAAAGTTACAAACCTCGACGATCGGGATTTCATTGTATCCATCTACTATTGTCCAGCTAATCTTTTCCTCAACCGACTAAGTGATATTGTAGTGATACCTAGATAGGAGGCGATGTGCGTATGTGCAATTAAATTTTCTAGCGCACCATATCTTTGTCTAAAAGCTATTAATCTCTCTTGAACAGTCATAGAAGCTTGGCTTAATTCCTTTTCGATCTTCAGCATCAGCTCTCTTTGTAATACCGTATTACCCCATTGCCTCATATCTACCTTTGATGCCATTAGACTCATCAGATTTTCTCTTGAGAAACAAAAAACTTCTACATCGGTCAATGCTTGTACATTGAGAATGGATATCTCATTGTTTGTTCTTATGAAGCTAGGTGATATCGCCTGTTCCTCCAAAAAAAATGACAGTGATATCTCTTTCCCACTTGGGCTTAGAACAAAGCTTCTACAAATGCCTTTTGTAATTATGAATTCTTTACCACTTCGTTTTCCTTCTTTTACCAATAGATCTCCTTTCGCAAATTGCTGAGGCTCTAATATGGAAGTGAATTTCTCAAGCGTTCCAGCTGAGAGTGGAAAAACATTATTTATCATTTCGGAAATAGATGGCATTCAGTGGTGTTAGGTTTGTACTAAAGGTTTGACTATAGAGGACGTGATTAACTTACCTGTAATTCCTACTCCTAATGTGATAATGTCGCATCGATATTAATCATTTATTATATGCTTATTACTGCATTCGTCACACCTAAGATATAGAGAATTAGTCCTATTAATGGTTCCCTTTGCTTAAAGTATTATGTCTGCAACTTTAGTTACTTAGGTAGGCCGACCAAACTGCAAAAGCAGGCCTTTCTGTTCCATCTTCATTCAGCAATCCAGTATCTCTCCATATCTGTCCAATATCCTTAACTCCTTCAGGGAAAGTTTCCCACAGGGCATCGAAATCTCTATGTGTCCACCAAATGATGAATTCATAATTCTGGTTTGAAGCATTTTCCATTAAAGTCTCTAGATAGTCCTTTTGTTCGGATTCATCTCCATCAATTGATACATTCAAATTTGGGATCCTCAAGTCTTCCGCAAGATGTGCGGTTTCAACGAATGCAATTGGAGGAGTGACATTTGCATGAAGAAAATCAAGGACCTCCTGAAAATTACTTGTTGAACGCAGGCCTTTTAAAAATGGATAAAAGCTGATCGCCACAAAGTCCATCTGATTTATATGATCAGTAATATCCTCTATAAAAGCTGAGGGGTCAGAAACATCAGGTTCGTAAAAATTGTGGAGCGAGATCGATTCTGAAATTTTAAGATCGGGATAAAAATTCCTGATTCTTGATTTAACATCAAGAATTAAACTCCTGTACGAATCCCACTTTTCTGGAGATCGCAACCTTAATTCGTTGGCTTCAATTGAGATAACGAGATAATCTGGTACAAACTCACTTACCAAATAATCAACATGCTTGAAATATGCATCTCTGATATCCTCGTCATCTAAATTGGTATAAGTAGGAATCGTACCATCAAAATCAGATGCAAGTTCATCTCTACTTGAATTTAAAAGGCTAACAGAGAGTAGTAACGGTTTGTCCGAAATTCTCCTATCAACTTTCCCTGATATTTCATTAGTGAACGCTGTAGGTAATGTCTGGTCGTTGATCCATGCATTCCAAGGAATATTATTATCAATATGCTCCGTGTAGATGTCAGCATTATTTTCTATAAACGTATAAGTATCATTGACATCTTGCAAGCTAGGTCCATAAGGCCATGTCGTAAATCCCATTTTGAACTCTCGGTCAATGTTCACTTCCACTGGCGGTTCATCTTGAGAGCAGTTCCACAGCAAGAAGCAAATCAGAATAGTAATTACTTTGCTTTTCATTTTTTGGATATGTTGTTTCTTAATAATTGATATATCGTCATCTATCTGAAGCACACCGATAATTGCGATCATATCTAACGCTGAACATTGCTTCTATGCTTGAGTCAAAATTTGTGGTAAAATAGTAGACCCTTTCTAAGCTCTATCCAACACTATATTAAGTTATGGAAAAATTATTTTTATTGCTATAGGTATTGATAGCTTCGGTGCTGAGGATTCCACTAGTGGCCATCGAATAGGTTCTCTTGGCTAACTCCTCTCTGTCACTTTATGACATGTCTCGTTTTGCAAGAGAGAGAAAGCATTTTTTGGTTTTGATATACTGTGCTCTTGTAATCTCATTTTATGAATAGCTGTCTTCTGCCTCCACCGATTATCCTAAAACAAATAAGGCGATATCTACATTTTTAAGACTAGTAGTCGTATTAATGAGTTGCTTGATCATATTTTATTTTTCTCTAGTTTAATGCAAATTCAATTTTTCAACCAAATTGATTTTAGCCTGGAAAGCTTTAAAATATTGGATATGCACTCAGACCCAGACTAAATGGCTTTTCAGACTGTGGCTAGCATTTATTTCAAGTCAAAAGCTATCTTTTCATAATCTTTACCACCTATACCTTTAATCTCGCCTGTAACGCTTATCGGATCTGCATCCCAATCAATAGTAAGTTTACCATAGTTAAGAGAAGATACTACATTACTCACGCGGTGTTGATTTTCTTCTCCAGAGAAACTATCATAACTATGTGTCAAACCACTAGAAGTGATTTCATAGAGTGTACGATCTCCTTGTTCAATCGCGGAGATTTCACCAATATGCCTGTCGCCACTGATTAATATTGTATTTGATTTAGAAGACTTTATTAAGTTAAACAACCTATCCCTTGACAGTGGGAAATTAGCCCACTTCTCATATTTATGATCCTCTGGTATCATCTGAATACCACTCACAATTACATTTAAATTTGCTTCACTCCCTATCAGCTCTTTTTCAAACCAACTCCATTGTGCTTCTCCCAGCACGTCTCCTGTTGTTGGTGTGTATGATTTTCGGTCGGGAGATCTCTTTGTGTCATCTCTAAAGTAGCGGGCATCTATCAAGATGATCTTTACGCGCTTTTCTGTAGGACCATAGATATAGCTTTGGTAAGCGCCCTCTCTATCCCAAGCAGGATTATCTTTAGGCACTCCAAGAAACTCAAACATTAAATCTCTTGTTTCTTTTTTCTTGGGATAGTTTTTACCTCCATCATTTACTCCGTAGTCATGATCATCCCAAGTGCCGATTATTGGCACGCGTTCTACAAATCTTTGATAAGCAGGATGCAACAGTTGCTTAGTATACTTGCTTTCAAATAATGACATGTCCTCTGTATCTCCGTAAATATTATCCCCACTCCAAATCCAAAGATCTGGCTCCTCCTCAGCTATTGATTTCCAGAGTGGTTGTTTTTCGTCATGCCTGCTACACGATCCGAAGGTGATTACATCTAGTCGATCAGCAGAATTTACAGTTGGTGTTTTCTGAAGACGTTTTATTTTGGCTAGTGACGATGTGGTCTTCGGTTCTTCTCTGCATGCTGTACTTAACGACACAAATAGAATTAGGATAAATAGTCTTGTCATATTCCTAAATATACGGAGGTTGTGGTTATCGGCTTAATTAGAGAATATCAAAAATATCAATTGATTATTAAGCTTGACATATGTTTAAAGCCTCGTCTTCATCAAATCTAGATTGGGTCCACTTGATCCCAACTACCCCAATCATCACAACCACAAAAGAAAATATCCAATAGTTACTATAGCCCAAAAATTCTGCAACAGGTAATCCGATCAATGGCGAAATAATTAATGCTAGACTAAAAACTACTGTCGTCGCTCCCATATAGTTACCCATGCTTGCTTCATCAGCTCTCTTAATAGATATCGTACTTATAAATGGGAAACTAATAATCTCACCGAAGCAATTAAGTAAAAGAAAGAATACAATTGCTGTTAGTGGATGCACCACAACCCAAAGCACTAAGAATGAAAAAGCAATCATAGCATACCCTGCCATCATCGGTTTAAAAGAAGCTTTTGTTTTTTCTAAATAATAGATAATTGGCATTTCAAAGATTGTAATGATTAACCCATTCGCACCCAGAAACCAGCCTACCTGACTTTCATTTAAACCGAACACTTCTTTGAAGTAAACTGGGATCACAATTATAATTTGAAAGAAAGCACTTAACGCAATCAAATTAAAAATGAGGAAAACTAAATAGTGAAAGTCTAAGTATGGGTTTTTGCCTTTTTCTTTTGGAGTTTCTTCTTCTGCCATTGCCTTTTCTTTCTTTGGGTTAAGCATAAACCAAAGAAACATCCCAGCAGAAATACATGTCATACCATCTATGATAAATAGCCAGTCATAACCGTAATTATAAGCAATCATACCACCGACAGCTGGACCGATAAAGACTCCAAGATTTAGCGCCATCCTAATCAGAGATACCCCTCTAGTTACATTGTCTTCATCACTTCGCTGAGCAACTTCCGCCCATAATGCAGGTCGCAACATATCTAAGATCGTTGCACAAATAAATATCCATATACAGACCATATAAAAATTGGTCATATATGGCATCCCGAATAATGAAGTACCCCCAAGAATCAAACTAAAGAACATCACTTTGAAATTACCTATCCTATCAGCTAACCAACCGCCTAGAAATGATCCTGCTAGTGATCCTAAACCATAAAACGGAATCACCACTCCAGCCAAGTACTTAGACATCTCAAGCTCTTGGGTAAGATACAGTGACAGGAAAGTTAAGACAAGCGACCCTGACCTGTTAATCAACATCATAACAGAAAGCAACCAGATATCTTTAGATAAACCTTTGAAGGAGTCTATAAATAGTCGCTGAAATAGGTTTTTATTTTCTTCCGTTTTTACCAAGTGTGCGAAGATATACCTTCGCTAACTAATCTGAATGATTCCGTCTAATTCATTAAGCTACTGGTATTTTTAATCCATTATGATAATTAGCCTTAATCAATTTATTTGCTGCCTCGTCATTCTTAAACATACCTTTATCCTGATCCCAAAATACTTTCCTCCCAGTCTTATACGCGATGTTACCCATCTGAGCATTTATAGCAGCTACACTACCTGACTCTATATGCGTGTTAAGCATAGAAGGGTCATTAGCTTTGATAGCATCTACGAAGTTCTTAGTGTGTAGGTTCAGATAGTTTACTTCCTTTGGTTTTTCAAACGCGGCAATGGGTTCCATCTTACCTTTCTCTGTGATTACTTCGTATCCTCCTCTATTTACTACTACTGTCCCATTATTCCCTATGAAAGCTATACCCTCAGTCCTGCCATAAGGACCAGAGTCTATCCCTGTAGCATGCTCCCAAAGCATATTAAAATCATCATACTCAAATAAGGTCTGTAAGGTATCAGGCGTCTCAGATGCATCATCGGGGTAAGCTAACTTACCACCAGTGGCCATTACAGAAATTGGTGCAAGGGCATTCATTGCAAATAGCGCAATATCTATCTCATGTACACCCCAATCTGTCATCAGTCCTCCTGCATAATCCCAAAACCATCTGAAGTTAAAGTGAAATCTGTTTTGATTAAATGGCCTCATCGGTGCAGGTCCTAACCATGATTTATAATCTACGCCATCTGGGACAGGGCTGTCTGCTACTTTTGGGACAGGCTTCATCCAGCCCTGATAAGCCCATACTTTTACTAGTCTAATTTTCCCCAGCACTCCTGATTGTACGATATCGATGGCTTGGCGGTAATGAGGACCACTGCGTTGCCATTGTCCTACTTGCACGACCTTGCCAGTATTTTCAGCTGCAGCTAGCATGATGTTACACTCTTCTATGGTGTTGGAGATTGGTTTTTCTACATATACATGCTTCCCTGCTTGCACAGCATCTACCATCATCTTAGCATGCCAATGGTCTGGTGTACCGATGATTACTGCATCTATATTGTCATCTTTTAGTAGTTCTCTGTAGTCACCATAGAGCTTGGGCGTGTTTGTCCTAAACTCCTTGTACTCTTCTTTTCTTTGATCTCTCACGCTTTGATCTACATCGCAGATTGCTACTAGATCGACATCAGGATTATTCAATATCGATTTGGTGTTTGCCCAGCCCATACCTTTACATCCTATGACACCTACTTCTAGTCTGCCGTTCTTCATCTTGCTTGTAGCACAAGAAGTGATTAAAGGGGCACCAGACATACCAGCTATGATTCCTGTCGATGTATTTCTTATAAATTTTCGTCTCTTCATGATGATTTATATTTAATCATAAGAAGGTAAGAAAAATGCTCATCGTAAAAAAGCACACATAAAAAAAGCCTTCTGAAAATCTTTTTCAGAAGGCTTATATAATTTAAAACTAACTAGTTATTTTTCTTCTCTAAGCGATGCTGGTTTTGCATAGTAAGCAGGGATTCTTTTTAAAGAAGCTGGTACAAATTTGATGTAGTATCCCTCTGCTTCAAATTGTTTCATGTTTAACTTCTCTTTCTCAGAGCCTCTAGCAGAAGCTACTAATTTATTATCACCATCATATACTTCTATCATCATCATATCGATAGGTGAGCTTTGAGTATCGGATGAATTAGTATGTCTTACTAATCTTGCTTGTGCTACCGATTCTAAAGAAAAGAATCCTGCACCCAAGTCCAATCTCTGATCTCCACTTCTCACTGTAAATGCATCAGTGGTGTTTAATCCATTAGCAGCAGTCACATCACTATCAGTAAGGATGTTACCTACATACGGTTCTACATTAGCAAAACTCTCAGAAGGCATATCAAACTTTAAGTAATATTCTCCTGGAGGTACACATGCTGAAAAACTTCCTTCGTCTGTAGTTGTTTCAGATTCATTACCTGTAAACACTTCATCCCACTGGATCCACTCGTCATTATGATTTTTAAAAATCTGTACACTTAGTCCATTGATACCACTTTCATTTATATCCTTAACATTATTTCTATTAAGATCAAACCACACCATCTCTCCAAGCGGCACACATCTAAAGAGTCCTGCATCTACGCTCAGATTTTTCTCCCCTTTGCTAAGGTGAATTAATTCTGTGCTTGTAATATCTTCTGATCTGCTGTAAGCAACATCACTATCAGAATTACCTGTAGTACTCAAACTGCAGAAAGTAAAGTTGAACCCATCTGGTCTTTCAAATTCTACTTGGTAATCTCCTTCTTCAAGATTCTTAAACTGAAAGAATCCTTTCTGGTTTGTCATTTTGATATCGAGCAATGTGTGCGTCTCATCAAATAATTTCACAATCACTTTGGCTAGTCCTGGTTCTCCAAGATTTTGGATACCATCTCCATTCATGTCCTCCCATACTAGGTTCCCTAGTGAGGCTAAGTTTTTATCTTCAATTTCAAGGTCTTTGGGGCTAAATATTGGGTCATTAGTGGTTTTAACCAGATTCGTTTTTCCTGAGTGCGATGAGAGATTAAGACTCATCAAAGTACTTAGTACTACCGTTAATAGTAGCTTATAATCTATTGGTCTCATAATTAATAATAGTTTAGCTAACATATTCAATGCAAACACCATACCAACATATTACGATTAATTATAATGTATAAGTCACTCTTTTTCTGATAATTATATGCTAAGTCATTGATTGTTAGCAGTTTATTTAATTTTATAGACACGACAGCTCATTTATTCATCTAAATGCAAGACTTAAAAATCTCTTTAATTCAATCTTCGCTCCATTGGGAGGACAAAGAAGCTAATCTTGCCATGTTTGCTGATAAGATTGCAGGTATCCAGGAAGGTCAAGAATTGATTGTATTGCCAGAGATGTTTGCTACTGGTTTTAGTATGAAAGCATCAGAATTTGCCGAAGAGATGGAAGGGAATAGCATCTCATGGATGAGAGATCAAGCCCAGTCTACTGGATCAGTAATTACAGGTAGTCTCATTATCAAAGAAAGTGGAGCATATTATAACAGACTTATTTGGATGAGGCCTGATGGGACTTTAGACTACTATAACAAAAGGCATCTCTTCCGATTAGCTAATGAGCAAGACCACTACACAGCTGGATCTGAACGCAAAATTGTTACCCTAAATGATTGGCGAATAAATCTCAACGTTTGCTATGACCTCAGGTTTCCAGTCTGGTCTCGTAACACAAATGATTATGATGTCTTGCTTAATGTAGCTAACTGGCCCGCTAAGCGATCGCTGCCCTGGAAAACTTTATTAAGAGCAAGGGCAATTGAGAATATGTGCTACACCATAGGACTTAATAGAATAGGCAAAGATGGTAATGGTTATTACCACTCTGGTGATTCTGCAATTATTCACCCTGATGGTACAACCTTGATAGCATGTAGTGTACGAGAAAAAATAATTAATATCACCTTATCTATGAGTGAGCTAATAAGATATAGAGAGCGCTTTCAATTTTATAAGGATGCTGATGACTTTATTATTCCCAAGGAATAACGAATCGCTCTATTCTTGACATGCTGAACACACCTACCCCGTTTTCAATATTAGAAAAGACAATAGACGGTTCTGCAAACGGATTATCTTGAGCATTATAGTTAGCTTCTACCGACCTTCTAAATTCGTACTCTTCTTTACTTAGGGACCAAACAAAGACAATCACATTATCAGGTTGGATAGATTCTCCTTGTTGATTTACGCCGTTTAAATATCTCTCAGACCAAAACTCCAATACCTCATTCTTACCATCAAACAATTCATCTGTGAATAACTCTGGTGAATCATCAAACAGTGAGTTAACACTATATAGATAGCCTGTATTATAATATGAGTTTCCTCTGCCATCCGGGAATTCATAAAGAACACTTAGGTAATAAAAATTTTCTCCAGCAGGATCATCTACTTCTATTTGTAGCCTATCAAGTACACTAGAGTTATCTTTGATATCTTCTTTTATCACATTTATGTTCTTGATATTTCCAAACGTCTTTGTTTCGCATTTTGCTTCTACTCTATCCTCACCTGGAATATCAACTACTAGTAAGTAAGTAGTATTCTCCTTTACTACTATTCGTTCGAACTCTCCTGTGCTAGGTTCTCCAGGAAGATAATATCCCGTCTGGTCATTATAATTTAATGATACATCTAGCCCATCACTACCAGTCAATCTGACATCTGCATTTTTTAATAAGGGAAAGTTAGAGGTATCTACAACAGATCTACTACGTGACACTAACACTCCAAGGTTACTAAGTGTATTAAGATCCTCTACTGTCTCTAGGTCTGTGTTGACAAGTCTGCCTACCACAGTTACCTGCCCATCGAATTCACCCAAGTCTATTTCCTTAGTGGCGCTAAAGAAATCTTCACACGAAGTCGTTATCGTTATTATCGCTAATAGAATTAGTAATTTTTTCATCTTGATTAAAATTTAAAATTATAAGCAACAGATGGAATTAGTGGCAGGATTGCTATCTCTTTGAATGTTCTAGTCTCGACTCCTTGTTGTGTAACCTCATTAAATTCATAATCAGTATCCAAACTGATATAGAATGGGTTATTGTGCGCGTAAGCATTATAAACACTAATCACCCATGTACGTTCTCCCCATTTCTTTTTCTTATGAAAACTTACACCAAGATCCATTCTATGGAAATTAGACATCCTAAAACTATTCTTTTCATTGATCCCTGAATAACTATTAAAGTCTTCACCAACTACTTCTTGACCATTACCATATCTGTAGACTTCAGTAGGCACATCATAGATTGGCAGTGTTACCGCATTACCGGTCCCGTATACCCAATTACCAGAGAAGCTAATCCTATCGTTAAGATCATAGCTCAAGACTACCGACAAGTCATGCCTTCTATCATATCGGAAAGGATATTTGTTGCCAAAATTTATATTATCAAATTGTCTTGTGTTCCAGCTTAAAGTATAGCCAACCCATCCTGTTAGTTTACCTTCCTTTTTTTGTAACAAAACCTCAGCTCCATATGCTTCGCCAACGCCTTGACTTACTTTACTTTGCCAATCGCCGTCTAGTGCCGCTAAAAATGATGCTCCCTCATTAAAAGAAAGTACGTTATCCATTTTCTTGTAGAATCCTTCTACTGTTAGATTATAGTTTTCTCGAACGGTAGCTGAGATTCCTGCTGCTGCCTGCCAGCTAGTCTGTGGTTTTATCCTTGCTGTGCTAGGCACCCATAAGTCTGTTGGCAGTAATAGTGACTCGCTGGTAAGCAGATTAATATACTGCGCCATCTGGGTGTAAGATGCTTTAAACGACAAGTCTTGATTTACTAGATATCTGAGGCCAATCCTTGGCTGCAGAGAAGTATAGAACGTATCATCTACATCAAAAGCAGAGAAATGTAGTCCAATATTTGCTTTTAATTTTCCGAGTGTAATCTCATCTTGGAGATAAGCATACATCTCTGTCGACTTTTGATTGGTCGTACCTAGAAGTGTATCAATATTAGTTTGCTCCGCTACAAAATTTAAAGTGATAGCTCCAGGATCATAGCTATGATTGATTGCACCACCACCAAATTTTATGTAGTTGTTTGGGTTAGGAATAAAGTCAAGGTCAAATCTCGCTGCGTAATCTTCTATAGCCGATATGTACTTAGAAGAAAATTCTGTAGTCCTATTTGCCTCTACATCTTTAAATGACGAATTAATATCAAGATCATAGTTAGAATAAGTTAACGTAGTATTAGCAAAAAGGCGATCGCTTAGCTTCCAGTTCCATCTCAATGCTCCGATCTTATTTCCCCAATTGATACCTCCTGCTGATTCAAGTTCGTCTTCTGTCAATTTGAAATTAAATTTATCCTGACCAAAGTATCCGCTCAAAAATAACCTATGACTATCATTGATTACATGTTGCAACTTTGCGTTGAAATCATAAAAGTATAGCGTAGGGTCTACTTGAGATTCGTTGTTGCGATTTGCTCTTTTAATAAATGGCTTGGCGATAAGATCAGCATAGGTTCTTCTTCCAGATATTAAGAAAGAAGTCTTATCACTTACGATCGGGCCTTGCAAAGTAAGCTTAGACGAAATTGCTCCTATAGAACCTTCTCCTTCAAACTTCTTGAGGTTACCTTCTTTCATTCTA
Organism: uncultured Saprospiraceae bacterium; assembly: GCA_937929885.1. GTDB lineage: Bacteria > Bacteroidota > Bacteroidia > Chitinophagales > Saprospiraceae > CALFUQ01. The sequence goes on along the minus strand of CALFUQ010000094.1, from coordinate 20,531 downwards.
ATGTCTAGCACAGAAGATAGTCTTCCTCCATACTGAGCTGGGAACCCACCTTTGATCAATGTTACATTCTTAAGAGCATCTGCATTAAATACTGAGAAAATCCCAAACAGATGAGAGATATTATAGACTGGCACTCCATCAAGAATGACTAGGTTCTGATCAGGGCTTCCGCCTCGCACATAAAGTCCATTAAATCCTTCGCTACCTGACTGGACACCTGGTAGTAATTGGATAGCTTTAATCACATCCACTTCCCCGAGAAGCATCGGCGTCTTTTTGATTTGTGCCACAGATACATTTACCTGACTCATCTGAACATTGGTAGGAGCATCTGCATCGCGCTCTGCAATAATCTCTACCTCATCTAATGTCACAGATGACCCTAGATAAATATTAAAACTTGTGTCTTGTTGCAGATCCAGCACAACACTCTTCGTCTCATATCCGATGTATGAGAAGTCAAGGGTCTTAGGACCTGCTTTGTGAGTTAAACTATAAAATCCGTAGATATTACTTACTGTTCCTTCTCCTTCATCTGGCAGATAGATAGTCGCACTTATTAGCGACTCTCCCGATTCGGCATCAAAAACATATCCACTGATCGTATAGCTTTGTGCAAAAGAAATCTGTATTGCAAACAGTATCGCGGTTAGGGTTGAGATAGTTGTTTTCAAGCTATTTGTTTTAGTGTTTAATAGTTGTTATAAATAGAACAGGAACAACTCTATTTACCCTACTTACAATTTGGTGTTTTAGGAAGAGGGCTATTGATTACTGATTCTCTTATAAGCATATTGGCTCTTTAGCCAAAGACTAATTAAATGTAGATATGCTTAAAACTAAAATACTTGCTGAGTATTGTTCTACTCCTTTTGTTTTATTTAACTAAGCTTAAGAGACTTTAAGAAGATTAAAAATCTTTTCTCACAGGAGATTAATCGCACAGATATCGCCGCACATCTTCAATCTTACACGTTAATATTAGAAGTTAATTTGTCTTTAGAAATTTGGAAAGCTTCTTCATTCGAATAATAAATTATAAGTAAATTAGAATTATCAGACACAAGTACATACATATAGCTTTACTCATATCCTCTATTATCCTTATTGGTTTATTCGATTGCCAAGGACAAAGCCGAATAAAAAAGGAAAGAAATACATTCTCAGCTGGTGTTTTAGTTGGGATGAATCTTACCCAATTAGATGGAGATTTTTTCGTAGGCTTTGATAAGAGAGGGTTCACTGGAGGTATAAAGGCTTATTCTCATTTTAGTGCTCGCTCAAGTCTTCAAGTGGAGATTCTTTACACTCAAAAAGGGGCTAACATCCCTCACGGAACTGTCTTGCTATCTACCTCTAAGAATGATAGGATGATAGATCTAAATTATGTGGAGATTCCTATTCTGTTTAAGTATATGCTTCAACCAGAACTTTACAAAGCCTATGTAGAATTTGGTCCAGTAGTAAGCAGACTATACAATTACAAAATAACCGAAAATGATCCAGACACTATTAATGATACAGTTTATAGCGAAGTAGCAGATGACTTTAATTCCTTAGACCTAAATTTAATGGGTGGTATAGGATTAAACTATCCAAAATTTGATATAAGTTTCAGATATACTTTTGCAGTTTCAAAACTATATGAAAACCCTAATGAAGTACGAACGAATATCTTCACTAACCAGCCTGAAGAAATCGAATTTCTCAGAAATTATCATCTTGGAGTTGCGCTCAGCTTTAAGATTTTCTAACACATCTTGTAATTAGCTAATTGTTACTCTTTACTTTTTACTCTACCACTTTAAATATCCCCTTCATTGTCGCAGCGTGAGCAGGGAAAGTACAAACGTAACTATACTCTCCTGGTTCTGCCGGAGCTACAAAGTAGATGACATCTGAACTTCCTGGTTCCAACAAATTAGTATGAGCTAAAACGTTATCACTATCTGGCACAAAACCCATTGCCTGTCCTTGCAATCCTAATTTGTTTGCCATATCAGCCACGATGTTAACGGTTCCTGGTTTTACGATCAGCAAGTTATGCATCATATCGTCTGGATTATTAAGCACCAACTTTATTTTAGACCCAGCCTTGACTGTTACGGATTTTTTATCAAACAGCATCCCTGCCTTTGTTCCGATATTGATTTCTTCATCTGCGCCATTAAGCCAACTTCCAGGCATGGTCGTTATACGTTTGTCTGATTTAAGATCAACAGAATTCATTATTGTCGCAGCATGTATTGCATGATCAGAACCATCAATTTTTTCTCCATTTGGAATACTGTTGAGTGTGTAATAGCCTACTTCGTGCAACAGACTTGCTCCAGCACTATTTCTTACACCTTGTCCTTTAATTTCATAGACAAAACCCTCTCTCATTCCTTCTACATATAGCCTTGCCGTTAAGCCATCTTGGCTAAGATCTACTTTAAAAATTGTGCGCTCTTCTTGGTCAATGGGATCACTACCGTAGATATGATGGTAGTTGTAATTAAAATCAGTAATCGAGTAGCTGTCAGGGTTTGCTGCTGTTCTTTTATTAGTTGGTTGCGTAAATACTATTTCGAATCCATCTGGCTTAGCAGAGACAGTTTTCATCTCAAATGGTATCTGACCTGTCCAGTTTAATCTTTGGATTCCAAACTTTTTCTTACCCGTGGAAGCCCATCCTCTGTTTGTCATACCTACATAGAGAGTATTGTCAGGTCCCCACTCTGTGCGTAACAATCCTGACGAAAACCCTTCCACAAAATTAAAAGCTATTCCTTGATAACCTCCATTTACTTTCTCTTGATAAACACGCATCAGCTTACTGTGTCCCTGATCACCCACTAGCAATTGCCCTTCAAAAGGTCCGAACCCTTCTGGAATAATTTCTATGTCAGAAGTCGATATTCCAAGGATAGTATGTGGAAACCAAACAGAAGGAGCTTTAACACCTTTAGTTTTCTGTGCATAATCATAAAGTGTTGTGCCTCCACTATTTTTTACATCAGCCATCACACCTTCCATGGTTAATTCAATTGGAGAGCCTCTTTCTCCTGACCATTTGAGCCCTTCTACGTGACCAGCAAAATCTCCTTTCTCAAGATGCGTCATCCTACCAGAACCTACCCAGTCCCCTTGATTTTCAGTATAAAATATATCTCCATTCTTATTAAGACCTAAGCCTGCTGGTGATCTCAGACCAGTAGCTATCGGAGTCATCTCTCCTTCTGGACTGATCATCAGCATCCACCCTGCCCACTTAGACAAGCTTGCCCCTCTACCTATCCACTGTAAATTGAGATTGACCAACATATTACCGTCTGGCAAGATCACTGGACCATAAGCATACTCATGATAGTTTGCTGCAAGTGGCCAATTATAGATCGTTTCATATTCATCTGCCTTACCGTCTCCATCCGTATCTGTTAACTTAGTCAGTTCGCCACGCTGTGCCATATAGTAACTACCATCTCGATAGGCTAAACCTAGAGGCTCATGCAATCCTGCAAAGTATCTGTAAAATTTCGGACTATTAGATTTAGGATTTTTAATCTGCCATACTTCCCCTCTACGTGTGCATGCCATCAATGATCCTTCTTTATCAAAAGCAAGTCCTCCTACTTCTAAGACTAGTTCGTCTGGAATATTAACATCACTTATCGTGTAGTATTTTGATTCTTGAGCAACCAATCCATTGGATAACCAAAAACAAATTCCAAAACAAATTATATTCAAAAGTCTCATGATGTTTCTAATTTAATTTTACCAGATGATCTCGTAGTTAAGCTTAGTACCATTACTCACTGCCACAATTAGCTCTTCCACGTCACTACCCTCTCTTATAGTCCAATCACTATCACTCCCTGGCTTCAAATAAAAATCTCCACCAATGCTATACAAACCATTCGGCATCTTAGTAATACCCTCTGCAATGGCTAATCTATACCAAATATTTTTTACCGACTCTGTTGAATTAAAACTGATAGTCCTATTTAAATTTCCAATTTGGGATGGGCTTATTGTGTCTTCTATCTTTAGATCTCCTAGCTCGAATTTAAATTTTGGGTGGCCTGATGGTAGGATGCTATAGCCTTTGTTTTTGTATTTATCTGATCTATACTTAGGCCACATCGCAGACTCTGAGTTAAGCTCTGCTATTGGAATTCCTGACGGCAAAGCTGTCGCTGCATTTTGCGGAAGTAGTAACTGAGAATGCCCTCTCCCTACCCACATATTAGTCACATTAGCAAACCCTCCTCGCCATACATTTAGGATAGACCCATCCATCAGATCGTAGCTATAATTCACTCCCTCTGGATCTCCTACTGATAGTGCGTGAGTTTTTTTCTCGTCTTTATAATTGACATAACCTCTCAGCAGTTCTGGTTCTCTTTTTGGATTGATGAGCATTTGCTCTTGTTTGCCGCCCCGATTCCATGATTCATAAATATTAATACACCCAACTGTATGTTTCGGAATCTCAGGCCCTTCTGCCTCAAACATTATATAAGAACCCCAAACTTCCTGATAATAACTTAGCTGAATATCGTGGAGACCTTCGGTCAGGTTTACTAAAGCACGGCTAGGTTGGTTTTCATATTCTTTAGGACCATTATGGATTACTGGTTTACCATCTATATAAACATCGCCGCCGTCATCATAGTGAGTAGTCAGTAAATATTCACCAGTTTTGGGGACATGTAACTTTGCACTAAACATAAGTGCAAAATGATCTCTCAGCTCAGCAAGATCTTGCAGTTTATCTAAAGATTCAGCAGTTCCAGTTTTTGTAGGTGTCATACTTTCAAAGTCTGGAATGGCATTAAAATTACCTCCAGAGTAAAGCTTATAACTTATATCAGATAGAGATAGCGTATCATATCCCATCTTCTTATACTTTAAGTTCTTGAATGCAACAGATCCGTGATCTCCTTGAATCATCAAAGGCCCAGTAGCAACCTCATCTGATGACATCGATGATCTAGTAGCTTTGGGCACTTCAACATTCTCTTGAATTAACATGCCATTTAAATACACCTTCTCAAATTCAGCGTTAGAAATCTTTGTTCCAGATTCATCAAATTTGGGAGCTCGGAATAATATCTTGAAATTTTGCCACAGGCCTGGAGCTTTAGCTGCATTCACCATTGGGACACTACCATTAGAAGCAATGCCTTTTACTTCATCAAAGTCAGGATAAATAGAACCAATATCATCGGTTGTAATCTCCTCTTTACCCCAGCTATCAAGTATCTGTACTTCATATCGACCTTGAAAATATATTCCAGAATTAGACCCTTTTGGTACCATGAAATCTACCTCCAATTCAAGGTCTCCATGATCAATATTCAAAACCAAATTATCTCCCGTCTTACTATTCACAATGATGTCACCACTACCTTCATACTCTAAATCCTGATCTACTAGCATATCTGAAAATACGCTCTCAGCCATAACCCAATTATCACTTGCCCCCTCTATAAGGTTACCATCAAATGATGTCATTGGTAAATACTCAGGGTCTATTATTTCGTTCGATTTGGATTCAGTTTCAGATTGTGCACTATCTGGAGCACAAGCATTAAAGGCTAGGATCGATAGGAGAATAATAACTAAAAATTGCTTTTTCATCTGATCAAGTTGTGAAGAAGTTATGGCATGTAGTCAGCACAAAAAAATATAATTTGTTATTACCTTAACAAAGGTCCTGAATACATTAACAAACTCATCTTAAGATAATAAAACCGTATTCATTTCATGTATATTGAAGCGTCTAAATCTAGAAGTCCAAACTGAACTTTTAGAACTATCTAATCAAATAATACAAAATATATTTTTGGTCTCACTTTTAATATTATCAGCATAGTCTTCATTTAATGAGAATAATTTTCTCCATTTTAATTTCAATACTTTTTGTCCAAATTTTGGCAGGTCAGGATATTTTGGATAAAAGGATAAGTGCAGCTTATGAAGAGGATAAGGTAAAGTTTATTCTCCAAGACCTAAATAGACGATTTGATCTAGATCTCAAATACAATGCTGATAATCTGCCAAATGTAGAGGGTTCTTATAGCTTTAAGGATACTCGTCTTCGTGATGTCCTCAATATTATTCTCAAGGATCTTGACTTTAATTATCTGCTCAGCAAAACAGGCAAAGTAGTTATAGCACCAAAGGAAGTAGTCACAGACGAAATGGGTTCTAAGGATACCTTTCTGAAAGATGAAAAACTATCTGCTGACGATGCAGAACAATATATCATTGGATCTAGAGATCTGCAAAGAGGTAATGACACGGCCATTATCAGAGTGAGGCTACAAGAGGTAGAAACTTTTAATCCTATCGCGGATGCCGTAGTCTTAATAAAGAATACTGGAGCAGTGGAAGTCTCAGATATTAGTGGTGAGTTTTCCTTCTCACTTAAGCCAGGCCTTTACACGTTAGAAATTACAGCACTAAGTCACGAAACAAAACTAGTAGAACTAGATCTTAGATCCTCAGACCTATTAGAGTTAAACCTAACAAAGAAGGCTTACCTGATAGAAGAAGTAGTGATCTCTGGTAAAGGAGCCGCACACAATGTCAAACAAACGATAACAGGATTAGAATTACTTAACAAGAAAGAAATTAGGAAGCTTCCTGCATTTATGGGAGAGGCTGACGTTATTAAAAGCCTATTATCTTTTACAGGTGTCAGTAGTATCGGAGAAGGAGCATCTGGGTTTAATGTACGAGGTGGATCTATAGATCAAAATTTAATTTTACAGGATGGTGCCTTAGTTTTTAATCCATCACATATCCTAGGGTTCTTCTCCATATTTAATCCTGACGTGGTTAGTAACAGTGCGCTTTATAAAGGTCATATACCTGCAAACTTTGGAGGTAGGATTTCCTCTGTGCTTGACGTAAATATGAGAGAAGGTAATATGGAGTTTACGACGGTCTCTGGATCCATAGGTGCTATTGCAAGCAAACTAACGGTCGACTTACCGCTTGCTCAAAACAAAACTTCTCTCTTGATATCAGGTAGATCTTCCTACTCTAAATACTTAATCGGCGATATCAGAGATCTAGACGTTGCTAGGAGTTTAGCGAATTTTTATGATGTCCAAGGGAAATTGACTCATAAATTTTCTGATAACACAAAGTTAGTTGGATCATACTATCAAAGTAAAGATAGATTTAGATTCTCCGACGAATTTGGTTATGGATGGACTAATCAAATTGCGAACTTAAGATTAGGGCATATCTTGAGTGATGACCTCTCATTCTCTGCTGATCTGTCTTACGGTAAAATTAATAATCAACAGTTTACGCTTGACAATCCACTTGCATTCACATTAGATTCTGGAATCGGATATTTAAATTTTAAATCACAAGTACTTAATAAAAGAGGAGCTCATTTAATTAAAGCAGGAATAGAAGCCATCAGCTACAAGACTTCTCCTGAGCAACTAGGCCCGAACGAAGATTCGCAAATCAAACAACTGAGCGTGGCGAAAGAAGATGGAAGAGAATTAGCAGTTTACGTAAATGATCAGTTTGAAATCAATCAGCAACTAAGCCTGGATGCAGGTTTACGTTATTCTGTTTTTCAACAGGTTGGCCCTGCCACTGTAAATACTTATGCAGATGACTTAAACCCCACCCTTGACCAAAGCAAAAGTAGTCAACAGATCGATGGTGGAGTTATAAAAACATATCAAGGTTTGGAGCCTAGAATCTCAATACGATATGCGTTTATAAAACAAGCTTCAATCAAGCTAAGTTATAATCGTATCAATCAATACATCCACCTAGTATCTAACACGGCAACTCCTACCCCAGTTGATATCTGGCAAGTAAGCAACACGCATATCAAACCACTAGTCGCTAATAACTATTCCTTTGGAGTTTTTGGGACCTTCGATGATCAATATGATGTCGCTGCAGATGTATACTATAAAGACTTAGAAAACACACTGGACTATAAGGACTTCTCCGCTATTCTACTCAATCCACATCTTGAGACAGCTGTCGTGCGAGGTGTTGGCAGAGCATATGGAGCAGAGATAAGCATAGAAAAAATCAATAGTGCAATCACAGGTAAAATATCATACAACTACTCTAGAACAGAACGCAGAACCCCTCCTGGCATTACAAGTGTAAATAGAGGTAACTGGTTCCCATCGAACTTTGATCAACCGCATACTGTCAAGGCAAATTTTAATTGGCAGATTTCAAAGAGAGCTACCTTCTCCATGAATTTCTTGTACAATACAGGTCGACCTATTACTGGTGTAAGTTCTAATTATCTTTTGCAAAATGTAATAGTTACCAACTTCTCTGATAGGAATGATTTTCGCTTACCAGATTATCATCGTTTGGATATGAGTTATACATTCAATCTTAATCGCAGAAAAAGTGCAAGGTTTAAAAGTGACATTAACCTAGCATTGTACAATGTCTATGGACGCAAAAATGCTTTCTCAATATTTTACAGACAGTTAGAGCGAGTGCAAACTAATGCTTACAAATTATCAGTTGTAGGTGCTACTATCCCTTCTATCAGTTATAATTTTTCATGGTGAGAAGAGGAATAATTTATATCGTATTCTTTTCATTGTTCTTTAGCAATTGTCTTGAGCCATTTGAATTTGAGACACAAGCAGAAGAGGAGAAAATACTTGTAATAGATGGGCAACTCACGACTTCTAATGGCCCACACTTTGTTAGGGTATCTAGAACAACTGCCTTTGGGCAAAAATTTATAGACCCAATTAGAGGTGTAGAAGTAAATCTGATTTCCGATGCAGCCATTTATAATTATAAAGAAAATGCAGAAGGAGCTTATGTCCTTAACGGTTTCAAGCCTGAGGTAGGAAAGGAATATTCTGTGGAAGTAACACTCCCATCAGGTCAACAATACATATCCTCACCTGCGATTATGCCAGATATGGTGGAAGCAGATTCGGCCTATCATAGTTTTGATACTGATATTGTAATATCCTCTACAGGTGTAGAGCGCGAAGCAAAAGTCCTCGACGTATTTGTGAATACTAATATTCCAAATAATGCTGAAGGCGAAATCAGCTACATGAGGTGGTTCACTGAGGAACTTTTTATTTTCCCTGAAGAAGGCTGTGGTGGTTTACATCAGCCTAAAAGCTGTTTTGTGTCTGTGCCAGGTAATCCACAAAACATCACACTTTTTAGCTCTGAAAATATAGATGGACAAAAACTAGAAGGACTGCAAGTAGCAACAAAAACTCACATGCCTATTTTTCATTTTAAGGCAGCACTTTTCTTTAGTGTCTACCAATATAGAATTGATAAAGATGCATTTGATTATTGGACCAAGCTTAGATCTCTGACTTCTCAATCAGGGACTGTCTTTGACTTACCGCCTGCTAGCCTTAGAGGTAATATCCAAAATGCAGATGACCCAGCAGAGCTAGTGTTAGGGTATTTTGAGTTAGCAAGTACTGATACAGTACGGACCAGAGTGCTATCATCAGAGTACAAAGAGAATGTAAATGGCATAGTATTCTGCAGTCAATTTGATAGACGAAATTGGCCTGAGGAATGTTGTCAGTGTCTTGTGCTTGATGGAGCCAGCACTGTGAGGCCAAGCTGGTTAGATTAATTTAGTTTCTTAATTGGTAGACTTGTAGCGGTCCGTTATTAGCTGCGAATAGAAAATATTCTACACCTTCTGATTTTAATATTGAAGCATTCCTAATCATTCCTTCAAGTTCTAAACCTGATCGTTGAGTGTTTACAGATTCAAATCCACCGTCACTATTTTGTAAAAGTAACACACCCAATGATGCATCATTTTTACCAAATCTTGTATTTAAATGATACTCATTACCCGCAAAGATGATGTCCTTTAATCCATCCCGATTTACATCGTAGATTACTACACTATTGACAGATGACACTTGTACTTGATGAGGTAATTCCATTTTCTTAAAATTACCTCTGCCGCTATTCTTGAATATACTTGTTTCGAAAGTTGTTACCTCCTTAGTTTCCAATAATTCATCTTGAAAAAACTCCTCCGCATTTAATTTAGAAAATTCTTCATAGTTGTTAAACTGTCTTCTGAACTGAGGCATCTGTTTTACTATTTCATCTGCACTTGCTATAGTACTACCGTTTCCATATGTCATATAGCTTTGTCCAGCTTTAGAAACGTGCAACTTAAGTGGAGTTGCTTTCGAAACTTCCAGATTATTATTCAATCCAAAATTTCCCGCAATAATATCTAATTTATTATCTCCATCGATATCTTCTAATGTCAATGATCGCCACCAACCTTTAGAGTTAGGAAGCTCTTTTTTTATTAGAGATCCATCCTTATTAATGAGCAAAGTGATGGGCATCCAATCTCCTACAACTACTAAGTCTTGATCACCATCATTATCTATATCACCCCATTCTGCATCTGTGACCATGCCTAGTGCATTTTCTCTTCTGCGATTAAAATTTCCATTGCCATCATTCTCTAGAATATAAGAAATGGGTGTCTTTGCATTTTTATACTTATCCACTCTAGTACCTACGAAAAGGTCTAAGTCCCCGTCATTATCGAAATCTGCTGATGTCACACAAGAACTATTTTCAAGTGGTATAGCAGCAGCACTCAATGCTTGCTTTTCAAAATTTTTCTTTTCTTGGTTTATATAAACTCGATTTCTAAACAGTGGTGTCTCTACTCGAGAATCGTGACCCCCACTTGTCACATATAAGTCTTTATCCCCATCACCATCACTATCAAAAAAGAGGGCATCTGTATCTTCGAACTGGAAATCACTCTCCCAATCTAAAGTCGTAGTTGGCAAGAAGCTAGCATTCCGAATAGCATAAATACCTGCTGTTTGGTTTTTTGCCCCTCCAAGGAAAAATTCTTCATTACCATCTCCATCAATATCTGTAACAGCTAGAGCTGGGCCCTCTCTAGAATAAAGCTGTGGAGATAATTTCTCTTGATCCAGATCATTGTACTCATTCTCAGAATGCGTTAGCTCGTTTTCAAACTCTACTTTTTCAAAGATGGAATTCAAATTAGATTGTGCATTTGCAAAAGCTTGGTTCCCCGATGTCTTTTCAGTGATCGTGATAGTTTTATTTACTTCAATGTCTTTTATTGTTTGAGTAAGTCCGTTTGGCCATTTAACTACTAGTGATTCTATACTCGTTACGTGACCTAACCCAAAATTAACAACCGGATCTACAGAAGACATAAATCCTTTTTGGGGATAAAATTCTCTATACAAAACTTTGCCGTCAATGTGTACTTCTAATTTCGCTCCTATACCAAATATATTTTTCTTAAGTCCTTCTAATTTCACTTTTAAAAAATTATTCTGTCCACTACTTATATTTTCATAAATAAAGGCTGGACTGTTTATGTTGTTAGTCACAATCTCTAAATCACCGTCATTATCTAAATCAACATAGACTGCACCATTAGACAAGCTCTCTGCATCACCAGTGTTTACTAGTGAGAATTTTCCTGATGATCCTTGATCAAAAAAATAATTGGTAGTAACACCACTAGGCATCTCACTTAACATTTCAAGATCTGATGCCCCTTCTTGCACCAAGGGATCTGCTATAAAATTTAAATAGTCGAGACCATTAGGCCTACGCATAATGCCGTTACTCACGAACAGATCTTTATCTCCGTCAAGATCATAATCCTCGAAAAGACAAGACCAACTCCAATCTGTAGACTCTACACCCCTGAAGGCAGCTTGCTCAGAAAAAACTGGTTTTTTTAATCCATTGCTGATCTGCAGATGATTGTGTGGAAACTGATCATGATATCCATAGCCCTTTTTGAAAAGAAAAATATTATAAGGATCATACCCAACAGTGCTACTTCTCAATTCTTTGGAAGGTGGCATCATGTCTAATGTGAATATATCATTTGCTCCATCCTCATTAATGTCAGCAATATCAACACCCATAGAGAATTGAGAAGTTCTGCTAATCGCATCTCGTATTCCTTCTCTGAATTCTCCGCCGTCATTCCAATAGATATAATCGTTTTCGTGAAAATCATTAGCTATGTAAATGTCTGGATATCCATTATTATCCAGATCCGATATTGCTATACCTAAACCGTAACCAATATTACTTGAATAAATTCCTGCTGTCTCAGTAATGTCTAAAAACTTCGAACCATCATTTAGATATAATCTATCACCATTTTCTGGATTAGGAATCTCTCTAACAGAGGCATCAGCATAGTTGCTTGTCTGGTGCGTGGAGTGATTAAGCAAATACATATCGAGATCACCATCTAGATCATAATCAAAAAAACTAGCTTGTGTAGATAGCCCACTAAAGCCTAAACCGTATTTCTCTGTCTCTTCTACAAAACTAGGCATGCCCTTAATGGCTCCTTTGTTGATGAGTAATCGGTTGCGACCTTTGAAGTTTTTATGTGAGCCGACTTGGCACAAGTAGATATCAAGTAGTGCGTCTCCATTTACATCTGCAAGCGCTACTCCAGTGCCCCATCCAGTAATTGTATCAAGTTGCAACTCTTTACTTATATCCTTAAGTTGGATTTTCTGATCTGACTCGTTAAGATAAATCACTGGGTTTCCTTGATTAGAGTTAAATACCAAATCAGGTAAGCCATCACCATTTAGGTCACCAGCACCAACACCTGCACCATTGTAGAAATACAAGTATCTGATAATATTAAAACTGTCAGTCTCGGTGATGTTATTCACGAAGTCGAGTCCAGAATCAGATGACGATAAAAGTTTAAACTGAGATGATGATGCCTCTTGATCTACCTGACAAGAAACTATCGAAATTAGGAATCCTAAATAGAAAAGCTGCTTCATTAATTTGAGATCATCAATACTTCGCCAGATAATTGTTCTTCTACCCCATCAGTGTAAATAATATCTGCTACATATACAAAAACAGAATTATTAATTGAAGACTCTTTAGTCATGCCTTGCCATCCCTCCATTTCATCGTTAGCAGGAAAGTCAGATTTATCAAATACTACATTACCCCATCGATCAAAGACTTTCATGTTTTTGATTTGTGCTGGACTTGCAGTTTGGATATAGAAGAAATCATTAAACCCATCGTTATTAGGTGTAAATGCGTTTGCTTGGTAAACTTCTCGTCTAACTCTAAGATTAATCTGTAATTGATCTGAATAATTGCATCCTTGTTCATCAACCAGATCAATTGTAAGCATCGCATCTGTATTCGGCTTAACCCAAATTTCACTGCAATCTTTGCAATCAATACTTTCATTATCCAAATACCAATCTACACTCATAGGTAATCCAAAAATATCATCTAATTTAATTAGAATAGAATCTCCAGCTTCAACTTCTATTTCATCTCCGAGGTCCAATTCCTTTTGGCCTGGAAAACTCCTTATTTCTACAGAATCAAAATAGTATATGCACTCATTACTTGTTTTCAAACTATACCACCCCTCATTCTCAGTAGTAATACTTGACTCGGTACTTCCGTTACTCCATTCATAATTATCAGACCCTATTGGAGAATTTATGGTTGCTACTAAGCCATCACAACTATATATTATGTGATCTGTAAAATCTATTTCTGTTGCATCGATAATTCTAGCGATTGTAGGGTCCTCGAATAATTCCGTTCCTGGATCATCTGTTTTCATTACTACACCAAATGCTGTTGCAAAATCTGATTGAAGTCCTCTGCTTCCAAATTCTCCAATAAAATTTTCAGGAGCCTTAACTTTTAGCGTAATGCTGTTTTCTCCAACGAGGTAAATAAATAAATCTATTGCGATAATATTTTTCTCAGTATCTAATATTTCGGTGAACGTATAAATCAAATCTGTTTCCACATTTACAATCTCAAAACCTTCAGGGAAGGTATCCCTAAATTCTTTTACGACCTGACCGACAGCCATTTTATTATTAAACTTATACTCTACTGTAAACTCTTCACAAGGGACTATCTCTTTAGGGCTCACCTCTTTGGTAAATTCAAAAGTGTATGGACAAGAACAACCGTCTGCATGAGTACCTTCCACTACTTTACCTAATTGCGTCATAGTCCCTTCGTTTTTATCAATAGCATAAAGTCCAGTACTTGGAGAATAACCATACAACTGACCAGACGGATCAAAAAATAAAGCATCTATATCAGACGATTGCACAGCCGTGTATTGATAAGAAGTAGTACCACCAGATATACTCGTCTCTATCAAGGTAGATCTTAAACTATTGAAACCATAGATAACCCCTGTAATAGGGTCTGTTGCTAAGTCTGTGATTTTGACAGGAAAGGCACCAGTGACTCCTAGGTTCCCAGCATAAAATCTTTCGATATTTAAACCATACATTTTAGTGTCTTTTTCAAGAGTGGGATCAAAGCCTGAGAATAGCATACTTCCACTCTGTGGGCTGAATGTCCCAGAGCTGTAGTCAAGGCTAGTATCTAAATTCTCTGGCACGCCAAGCGAATTGATATTTCCTGATTTATCTATTCTAACTATCTCTAGTGAATTAACATCTAGAGCATAAAGAAATTTATCATCTAAATTATAGTTGAGCCCTGTTAGCCTTCTGGTCTCCGATAGAGGAATCTCCTGATAATCGAATGATTTATCCTTCCCAGTAACTTTATATAATCTTGACTTAGCTTCTGACTCTGTATAGACCACTAGATAGAAAGCTCCATCACATTCTATCTCTTGTGCCCTGAGCACAAAATTGCCGAGCACTATCAGTAAAATTAATAAGAGGCGCATTTTTATAAATGTAGGCTAATACTCAATGACTTTCATACTTTCGTTATTCCTGGCGATTAAAATTTTATTTCTACTTCCGTCTTTTAAACTAATCATATTTCTAATATCTCCACTAAGCTTTAGGCCTGATGTCCTATTGGGCAAATAGGTGAAATTTCCTTTCCCGTCGCCAAGTAAAACTACTCCGTAACTTGCCTCATATATTCCTACCTCTGGTTTTGCATAATTGAAGTTGCCACCTAGGAGCAAATCCTTAAAACCATCATCATTGAAATCATCAACTACAATATCAAACACTGGAGCAACTTGAGCCTCGACAGGTAGCGTTTTGAGCTCAAAACCTTGCGCTCCATTATTTAATAATATAGATGATTCTAGCGTAGTTGCCTCGGTAACAATTGCATTTTGTAATTGCTCTGGCAGGAATATGTCTTCGATTGTTTGATCTTTGTAAGCTTCATACTGTGTGTACTTCTTTCGTAGTCCAGGTAACTGTACTATCAAGTCATGCTTTAAGGCAAGTGGGTAGGACTTGTCCCCGATATATTGGCAGATGATTGGTTCTGCGGTTCCATTTCGATCAAAGTCATTTACATAAATACTGACTGGCTTTTCTTCAGATGCACTAAATCTAGAATTCAAGCCATGATTACCTAATACAAAATCTATGTCTCCATCGTCATCTAAATCAGTAGGAATTATCTTATTCCACCAGCCATTACTACTAGACAAACCAAGTTTACTAGAGGCTTCTGTTAACTTTCCATTTTGATTAAGAAAAACTTTAACACCCATCCACTCTCCCACTACTAAAAGGTCTGTGTCATTATCATTATCTATATCTGCCCACACCCCATCTTTAATCATTCCGAGCTTCAATAGTCCTGGAGAAAGTGATTTTGTTTGATCTGTATATTTACCTTCTCCATCATTTATCAAAAGGAAACCATCTACTGGGACTCCATAAATTAATGGATTACTCCTTGCGCCTACAAACAAATCTTGATCACCATCCCCATCTACATCGGCCGCACTCACACAAGAAGAGTTCTGGAATTTAAAAGAAGGAAGGATTTGATTAGACTTTGTAAAATTTCCTCTTCCATTGTTGATGTATAATCTGTCAATTAACACTGATGATGTAGTAGGAAATTCATTACCTCCTGAAGCCACATATAAATCTTGATCTCCATCTCCATCCACATCTACACAACTACAATCTACATCCTCTGATATTTTATCAGTTTCAAAAACTGTATTATTACTTTCTGCAAAACCTCCATCCTTCGCTTGAAGATAAATCTTACCTTCTTGATCCGTTGCTCCTCCTACATAGAAATCTTCTCTACCATCACCATTAAAATCTGCAACACATAGTGCTGGGCCTTCTGCAGAAAGCATGTGATAGATTAGTCGATCTCTGTCAAAATCTACGAAGTCGTTTTCTTCATGCACAAATGAAATCTTGCTTGCGTCAGTTATATCATTAAATAAACTTTGAGTAGCATCTTTTACCATAATTGTCGATTGATAGTTTGTCTCTCCCTTTACGATATCGTAAGTTGTATTTATTGCTACATCTAATAGCTTAGTCTTAGTCCCATCGTACCAATAAACTAAAAGACTGTCTATGCGATCTGCCTCCCCTAAACCAAAATTTGGTCTTGGATCCATCGATGATTGGAATCCTCTAACTGGTACTTGCTCGTGATGATACTTCTTATCATCAACACAAACAATAAGCTTAGTACCGATGGCTTGTGTGTTTTTACCTTGTCCCTTAAGGTTTACTTTTAAGTAGTTGTTTCCTCCACTTGCCTGCTGAATGTTGTTGATATAAATAGATGCTAAAGAATTAGAATTATTGATCACTAGGTCGAGATCACCATCGTTATCCAAATCGCCATAAGCAGAACCATTAGAGTGAGAAGGCTCGGATAAACCCCAGTCATCTGTAACATTATCGAACTGGAGGTTTCCAGTATTCTTATACATGTAGTTAGGAATCATGGTAGATGGGATTACATCCGTTAATTTCTTAAAATCTACTCCATCTTTCTTAATGACTTCTTTAGCCATTTCTTCAGTAGAAATGAAATTAATATAATCCTGATCTGTAAGATCTTTATGTATTCCATTCGCTATAAATAAATCCTTGTACCCATCATTATCAAAGTCATTGATCAGCGCGCCCCAACTCCAATCTGTAGCTTCGACTCCAGCCATCCTTCCTATTTCGCTAAAGCTTCCGTTGCCATTATTTAACTGCAACATATTCCTCGTAAACTGGTGATAGTACCCATGCTTTACATTGTAAGTGTATTTGTCCCAATTTTCAAAAGTAGTCTTGGTCTTAAGTCTATCATTTGGCTCAGGTAACATCTCAGTAACAAAAATATCAGGGTAGCCATCATTATTAATGTCAGCCATATCCGCCCCCATAGATGCTCCACTGATAGAATTCATCTGATCTTCTAAATTCTCTCTGAAAGTGCCATCCCCATTATTCATGTAGATATAATCACGCTCAAAAAAATCATTAGAGATATAAATATCTAGCCATCCATCTAAGTCAATATCACCCACCGTCACTCCTAAGCCAAAACCAATAACACTTCCGTATATCCCTGCTGCTTCACTGATGTCAGTAAATTTTCCATTATCATTTCGATATAATTTATCACCACCTTCTTTGTGTCTTATGGGGCGTTCGTTTTTTGTGAGATTGAAGCTACCAATAGCTTGAAATGAATTGTTAAGCAGATAAACATCAAGGTCTCCGTCCTTATCAAAATCAAAGAATGCGGCATGAGTAGAATAACCCTGATCTGCTAATCCAAACTTCTCAGCCTGTTCTAGAAAGGTGTTATCTCCTTGATTTATAAAAAGTTCGTTTTGCTTGTTATCCCCTTTGACATCTCCTGAGTTACATACATAAATATCTACCCAGCCATCACCATTGATATCAGCCATGCTTACTCCAGTCGACCAATTTTTATTTCCTGCTACACCTGCATTTTCTGTAATGTCTGTAAAGGAGAGATCGCCATTGTTGAGATACAATTTGTTAGGTAGCATGTTAGCCGTGAAATAAATATCTACTAAACCATCATTGTTAATGTCAGATATACCTACTCCTCCACCGTTATAAAAATTTCTGTATTTGTAGATATTAAAATCATCTTCAAATCTTAGATCATTAGAAAAATCTATCCCACTTTGCTTATTTGATAGTTTACTAAATCCTTGACCATTAGTTAACGTCTCTTCAGAGCATGATACCAAAATCATCACAATAAGCAGTAGACCAATTATATGCTTTAAATGCACGCTCACTTCTGATCTTTGGGTTTAAGGATTTCATCTAGATTTGTCAAATCAGAAATTAGAACGTTGACTTTCTGATCATCATTGATGTACAAGACTATTCTTCTATTGCCATCAATTTTTACATATGCCTTTCCATAAGTTGGAGACTTAATCGAGAAGAAACTATTTCCAGGAAACCATTTTTCGAAAACACCTCTACAGTCCTCTATTAAATGATCCGACCAAAGATCCTTCCTCCATGGCGACCATGCTTTATAATGAGTAAAACCTGTCATGGATTTTATCTTCCCATTTTCGAAAAAAGGATAAAAATCATAGTATCCTTCTTCTTGAAGGTCTTCTAGCTTATACTGAACGGTCATATTACTAAACCCCTCCTTGGTTAATCCCTCTTTGTTTAAGTCCCAGCATACTGTGAAAAAATCCTTCTCAGCCATACCTAGACTTAAGCCTAGAAATAAGCTATCATTTCTAATCCCTGTAGCTAGTTCCGCATCAATAGTTCCTTGATAATTGGAACCGCTGTTACATGCACAAACAGCCAAAACCAAGAGACAATAAGTAAAAGTTCTAATCTTCATTGGGTTCTAAAGTTATTGGGGAATCATTGTTCCTAGCTATTAATATTTTTTTCTTTCGCTTAGTTTTAAGCTCAATCATATTTCTCACTTCACCATCAATTAGGATCCCAGACTGCTCAGAATTCTTGATCTTGAATTTACCTGTTACTGTACCTTCCAAAAGCATACCGAAACTTGCTGCATTTATGCCAAGCTCAGGTTTCATTCGATGCTGATTACCAGCAACGATTATATCACTATATCCATCTGAATTATAATCATTTACAAGTAATCCATAACATTGAGATAGTTGTGCTTCTATCGGGAACGGTTCAAAAGTAAAAGTAAAATTTCCTTTGTTCCAAGCGACTCCAGACCTGAGCTCAGTTATTTGTTTTACAACCGCACGGTCTAATTGCTCTGCTGTGAATATGTCAGTTATTTCTTGGTTAGCATAGCTCTTAAAATCTGGAAATTGTTTGTTGAGGTAAGGGAGTTGTTTTAATAGATCTTTTCTCTGAACAACAGGGAATTTACCTGATTCATTTTCATAGCAAAAAACTTGCTCAGGTTTTCCATTTTGGTCAAAATCATTGATATACATTTCAAATGGGTAGGTGGTATCAGCAGTTATACTAGAATTTAAACCATGGTTCCCTAATGCAATATCTAGTAATCCATCGCTATTCATATCTTTGACTTCTAACGTGTTCCAAAGTCCTAATCGATTTTCTAGAGTTGTAGGTTTACGAACAAGTTTTCCATTTTCGTTTTGGAATAATATCACTCCCATCCACTCACCTATTACTACTAAATCGCTGTCTCCATCTCCGTCAACATCACCAACTTTAATATCCGTTGTCATTCCGATTTTTGAAAACCCAGGAGCAAAGTCCTGAGTCACATTAGCATACTTTCCTTGACCGTCATTCTCCAATAAATAAATGTCACTTGGCAATCCATACAGATATGGTTTTATAAACGAACTCACTATTAGATCTAAATCTCCATCAGTATCAAAATCTATCGTATCAACACTAGAGGAATTTTCGAATTTAAAGCTAGGTAACACCTGATTAGAAAAATCAAAGTTATTAGATCCATTGTTGATATAAAGTCTATCTATAAGTTTAGAGTTGTTAGGGCCAAACTCACTACTTCCACTCGTTACATACAAGTCATCCAACCCATCTTGGTTAGCATCAAAGAATATACAATCGGTATCTTCAGATGAGCTATGCTTTGCAAAAGCATTCATTGTTACAGTCATAAATTTACCGTCTTGAGACTGAACGAATATCTTTCCTGCTTGATCTGCGGCACCTCCTATGTAAAAATCCTCTAAACCATCATTATTGATATCTCCTTTACAGCAAGCAGGGCCTAGATTACTATGCATCTGAAAAAGCAATGGTTCTCTATCAAAATCAGAGTAAGGGTTTTCTTGATGAATATGTTCTATCTGGTCTTCAGTAATTTTAAAAGATGAATTAACCACCTCCCTATTACTGACAAGCAGTTCCTGATCCTTCTTTTTGTGAATTTCTAATAGAGAGTTCAGTTCAGGGTTTTGAATTCTAGTTATCCTTTGATCTGGCCATACAATCCTTAATGAATCAATAGGCTCGTTTGATTCAAAGCCAAAATGTATCCGAGCATGAACTGATGACATGAATCCTTTTGCAGGATATAGCTCTTGATACTGTACCTGTCCCTTTTGGTAGACATAAATTTTTGACCCAAATGCCATTCTATTTTGAGAAGTAGTATCAGTCAATTCAATTTGTAAGTAGTGATTATCTGATGAGTTATTTTTATAAACCATCGGAGCCATATTGATATTATTGACTACCAAATCTAGATCTCCATCATTATCCAGATCT
>CALFUQ010000093.1 GCA_937929885.1 uncultured Saprospiraceae bacterium | reverse complement strand
GCATCAAGCACAGCAGCTGGGGGTGGCGCACCTGCCACCATTCCTTTTACTAAATGTTTTTTCTTTGTTTTGAGATGCTCTGGAGCATTTGCAATCATACTGTGTACAATAGGAGCTCCACAATAATGAGTTACATTTTCTTTTTCTATGAGCTCGTAGATATCTTCTTGCACAACTCCGCGTAAGCAGATATTAGTTGCACCGACTGCGGCAAGACACCATGTAAAACACCATCCATTACAATGAAACATTGGCAACGTCCAAAGGTACACAGGATGCTTTGGCATTTCCCAAGCCATGATATTCCCAATAGAATTGAGATATGCACCTCTGTGATGGAATACCACTCCTTTTGGGTTACCTGTAGTACCTGAGGTGTAATTTAAAGCGATAGCATTCCATTCGTCATCTGGTAAGCTCCATTTAAATTCTTTATCACCACTAGCTATGAAGGTGTCATAATCCATTTCTCCTAGCAGGGCTCCACCATCGATGTAGGGGTCTACAATATCAACTACAATAGGTTTAGATTTTGATAGGTTTAAGGCTTCTTGGATTATATCACTTGCTCCACTGTCTGTAAGCAATACTTTGGTTTCTGCATGATCCATCATAAATGCAATATTCTTTGCATCAAGACGAGTGTTGATACAGTGAATAATTGCTCCACTCATAGGTATACCGAAGTGTGCTTCATAAGTTTCAGGAGTATTGTATCCCATAACTGATACAGTGTCGCCTGCAGTAATCCCTCTTTGTTGTAATGCAGAGGCAAGCTGACATGATCTGTGATAAGTTTGTAGCCATGTATATCTCTTTGATCCATAGACAACAGAGGTTTGGGTAGGGTATACGTAGGCTGCTCGTTTTATGAAAGTTAGGGGAGAAAGAGGAACATAATTAGCCTCGTTTTTTTCTAACCCATCTTCGTATTTATTCAGTTGCATCTATCTTATCTTTAATGTCTTACCACATTAAGATAATGATATTTGTTTCTTGAATAGGCTTTATAATTTATTTTACTATTGCTAACGTTATCTAGTAAACCCTCCATCAATCGGAAGTGTAATTCCTGATACAAACCTTGCCTCTGGCGATGCCAAGAATAAATAGCCCTGGGCAATATCAATCGGATCAGCAATGAAACCTACTGGAATCTGCATTAGTGCCATTTGTTGAATCTCCTTTGGAATAGTATCAGTCATATGGGTCTGAGTATAACCTGGCGCTATCACATTAGATGTAATACCATGTTTGCCCAACTCAATGGCAAAAGTTTTAGACATGGACATAATCCCTCCCTTAGCTGCTGCATAATTTGCTTGACCAAAGTTGCCACGCAATCCAGTTGTAGAAGCGGCAGATACAATTCGTCCATATTTATTTTGTCGCATGTAAGCAGCCACCGCTCGCGTGCATAGGAAAGTGCCTTTAAGATTAACATCTATCGATGCATCCCATTCGTCATCCGTCATTTTAAATAGTGACTTATCTCTTAAGATACCAGCATTGTTAATCAGAATATCAATCTTGCCATGCTTGTCAAAGATGGCTTGAGAAGCAGCTTCTATCTGGGTCCGATCTGTCACCGAGACTTTGTTGAACTCAACTTGGTATCCTTTCGAGCTAAGCTCCTTAGCAGTTTCACTACCTATGTCTAGTAAATCCCATATGTAAACCGTTGCACCTTCGCCTGCAAATAGCTCTGCTATTGCTTTTCCTATACCTCTTGCTCCTCCAGTGACTATTGCTATATTATCTTTTAATCTCATTTTTATACATTTGATTACGAATGTAAATATATTGCCAAACAAACTTTCACAAAGAGTAGCTTTCATAAATAACAATTGATTAATATCAACGTTTTAATTCGGGACTGCAATAACTGTATTCGTTCACTAATATTCTACGAGTTATCCCACGCTTAACTTTACTTTTCTTTCTTTTTGCAAGTACATCACTTACCTATGTTAATAGCCAAGAGGCTATAGGGTTTAAGTTAGGAAACTATACAGGCGTAGATAGGATATTTTTAAATCCTGCGCTCTCACAGTCTTCGGCTTTTAATTGGGAAGCTAATTTAGCTTCATTGCATGCATTTGCTTATTCAGATTATGCCTTCATAAGGGAGACTAGCTTGTTAGGCTTAATCGGAACCGATAATTTGGAGATAGTAAATTATCGCAGTCAGGTAGTGGAGAACCCTACAAATAATTCACTGATATTTGACCTTGATGGCGGCAACAAAACACTCTCTGGGCATTTAGAAGTAGGAGGCCCATCTCTAATTACAAATTTCTTTGGAGGTTTTAAAGTAGGATTATTTACAAAGTTTAGAGCTAATATTTCGTCGAGTGGGATATCAGAAAATTTTGGAGTATATGAATTAAGTCAATCTGTTAATAGGCAAGTCATCAATTTTAAGAAGAGTCAAATTGCTGGTATGGCTTGGCGCGAGATAGGTTTACATGTGTCAAAGTCATTTGAGACTTGGGATGCTGGAATTAACGTAAGGAGATTAAATGGTTACGAAGGATTCTTTGCCAAGATCGATAGTGATCAAGATGTTGCTTACCCTAACGGCATGGTACTGTTTGGGTCTAATGAACTTGCTGGAGGAGTAGGCTACACGCGTAATGGAATCAATGCTGATAATTTTGATGTCAGAGATACACAAGATCACGGTAATGGTTTTGCAATTGACCTTGGCACTAGATTTTATTTTAACGATTTAGCCATAGGAGTTTCGGTTCTTGATTTAGGTTATGTGAATTTTAGGCATCATGTAGAGAATTATGCATTGCCTGATAACTATTCTGACTTTGATGTTAACCCAGATAATTATCTTGATATAAGATCTCTTAATGAATTAATAGATCAAGTTGAAGAGGATACTCCATTTGCACCACTTAATAATCATCAAGGATTTATCATTGGGGCACCTACTGCGCTAAACATCTCAGCAGATTATCCTATCAATCAATATTACTTTATCAGTGCTTTTGTCACTCAGCGTGTTAAACTTTTTAATACTTCAACAGTGAGTGATAACGTAGTAAGCGTTGTGCCTAGATTCCAGTCTAAGTGGTTGAGTGCTTATCTGCCCGTAACTTTATATAATTACTCACAGATCCGAGTAGGAGCATCAGCGAGATTAGCATACCTAACTATAGGTTCTGATGATATTATGAGTGTATTTAGGAAGTCAGATTTTAGAGGTAGCGATATTTATGTCAGGCTATCTATCACTCCATTGTTTAAAATTAAACGCAGAAACAAACAAAAATCTAATCAATCAAAATCTGATGCGAAGTGCTATGAGTTTTAGGTGATGAAACCATAAGCTTGATGAAATTTCTATTTCAATTTGAGTTAAATAAACTTAAATGAAATTTACTTTGCTAGCGCTAATTAGAGTATCATTATGAGGTATATAGTATTTAAAAACCTATAGCCTTTTTGAAAAAAGACCTCTCCTACATACAGCTTAATTTAAGTCTAATCTTCATCAGTACCTCAGGAGTACTTGGTCGTCACATTACTTTAGATTCTACCCTTACTACTTGGTGGCGATGTGCAATCGCTGTAGTAGCGGTTTTTCTATTTTGTAAGTTCAGTAAGGTTTCTTTTTCATTTGAAAGTAAACGAGATAGGAATTTGACTTTAGTTGGTGGGGTTCTTATTGCTTTTCATTGGGTCACCTATTTTTATTCTCTAGACTATTCTAATGTTGCGATTGCTGTTTTGACTTTATATACCTTTCCCGCTTTTACAGCTATTCTTGAGCCTCTACTTACCGATGAGAAATATGAATTCTCAAATATGGTTCTAGCCTTTATATCTTTGATAGGAGTTGGGATAATCAACCCAGACTACAATTTTACTAGCGATTATACTATAGCCATA
>CALFUQ010000092.1 GCA_937929885.1 uncultured Saprospiraceae bacterium | reverse complement strand
ATGCGAGCAATGACCAATAGTGGAGGCTCATTACAAATAAGACAAAGCCCAGACATGGGAGCACCGATTCACCAATCTGTAAGAATACCAGATCAGAGTATGCTTACTATTATAGAGTATTCTACCAATAAGATTAATCTGGATGGTAAGTTGAGTAGGTTTGCGTTAGTAGAATATAATGGAGTTCGTGGATGGATATTGGAAAGTTATTTGAACTTTAATTGAGGAAAATCCAATTAAGAGGATTTTCAATTCTAATTAGGATAGCTTTATTTGTAGAGCTGATTGATTAACTGTTCTGCCAAGCGGACATGAGCAACTTCTTAGTTGCGAGTATTCCTTCTGGTTCGCTGAGTATGTCACCTTCATACTCTATGCCAATGTGACTGTCGTAATCAGATGATTTCACAATAGCCATCATCTTTTTGTAGTCGATTATAGTATCCTCACCCGCCTCATTAAAATTGTATGATTTAGCACTTACTCCCTTCGCAAATGGTAAAAGCTCAGAGACTCCTTGATACCTGTCATACACTTCTGAGCACTTATTGTTTTGAGTGCTTCCCCATTTTTCATTCGTGCACCAGTTTCCAAAATCAGGTAGTGAGCCAAAGTTTGGCATATCAACTTCTTGTATGATACTTGCTACCCATTTAGCATCAGAACTATATAGTCCATGATTCTCAATGATTACATTTATGTTTTCCTTTACTGCATAGTCTGAGAGTTTAGCCATCCCATCTAATAACGCTGATTTTACTTCTGCTTTATCTCCTTCACCAAAAGCATTCACACGTATAGAATGACAACCCAATAGTTTAGCAGCGTTGACCCATTTATAGTGGTTGTTGACTGCTTCATTTCTTTGACTTTCTTTAGGATTACCAAGATCTCCTTCATCATCTACCATTATCAATAAGCTTTCTACTCCATTGTCATCAGCTCTGCTCTTAAGATCTAACCAATACTTTTCATCATTAGCCTGATCTAGATAAAATCCGTTTACATATTCGATAGCATTGATTCCATAATTAGTAGCTATCTCTGCAAAATTTCTTGGGTCCAGTTCTTTAGCGAAGAATGCTTTGTTGAGAGACCATTGAGCAAGAGATAACTTGAGTTTTTTCTCTTCCATGCTTGGAGATTTTATAATAGGCGTAGCATTGTCATTTTGCGAGTTACAAGCAATTAAACCAGTTACAGAAATACCTCCTAAAGCAAAGCTTGTTTCCTTGATAAATTTCCTTCTATTATGCACAGTACATTAATTTAATCCAACAGCTTTATTCCATCATTGACAAACTCTATCTTTCGTTCTTTGTAAAGTCCTCCTATTGATTTTTTAAATGCCTTTTTACTAATCCCAAAATTTGTGTAGATATCCTCAGGAGAGCTCTTGTCATTAAGTTTTAAGAAACCATCATTGTCAAGTAATTTCATGACTATGCTTTTGGTATAGGCGTCTTTATAATTATCAAATCCAATTGGTTGTAAAGAAATATCCAACTTGTTATCTTCTCTTATTCTCTTCACATAGCCCTTCATTTTATCTCCTATCCTTATCTCCTTAAATATTTCATTCTGATAAATAAGTCCTGAGTGAAGATGATCTATAATTACACTAAATCCTAAGTCGGTCTTTTTGTATATAATAATCTGAACTTCTTCTCCTTCTTCTACAGTAAGCGCTTCGTTTTGTAATTGCTTATCTATTTTGTTGGTTGCATAGAGACGGTCAGTTTTTTCATCATTCAGCATTTTAACAACATACCACCTTCCTTCAACCATTCTATCTCTCTGTTCTCTATATGGTACTAGCAAGTTCTTCTCTAGACCCCAATCCAAGAAGGCACCCACTTCGGTAACCATGGTTACTTGCAAAAGCGCAAATTGGTTAAGTAGGATTTTGGGTTCTAAATTGGTGGCGATTAATCGTTCTGCATAATCTAGGTAAACAAAGACTCTTAATTCATCCTCTATCTCATATTCTTCTGGGCAATATTTGTTAGGCAGGAGGACTTCATAATCATCATTGCCTAAAAATAATCCAACACTAGTCTCTCTTAAAATGCTAAGCGTGTGGTGTACTCCAATCTCCATTGCTAGTTTGTAAGTTTTGTCAAAGCTAAGCAATTATCGGCCTAATTGATTTTAGTGGTGTCAAATATGGTTGCTCTAATAAGAATCAAAAAACATTCACATATAATTAAGACACTAATAATGTGACTATGCAGTCTTCTATAGTCAAAATAGTATTACTAACAATTATAAACAACTAACTAGATGTTTGACAGTTTAAAAAGAATGGCAATGCAAAAGCTTGCTGAAAAAATGATGGGAAATGCTTTAAGTGGAGCAGCGACTCAAGAAGCAGCGTCTGAAGGAGCAGGTGCATTGATTGACAAGATTAAAGGTGCAGTAGCAGGAGGGAATATTGATCAGGTAAAAGATTTGTTCTCATCAGGAGGAGAGAGTATGGAGTCTAACGGAATATTTCAGAAACTTCAGACACAAATGTCTGAGATTCTACAAGCTAAAGGAATGAGTGCAGAAGATGCAGCAGCAGAAGCAAAGAATACAACACCAGATATTATTAGCGGATTGAAAGAAAAATTTGAATCTAAAGAAGAGTCTGATAGTGAGTTTGATCTAGGAGCTCTTGCGGGTCTTCTAGGTGGCGGCGGTGGAAACGCAGCAGGAAATATATTAGGAAAGGTGAAGGACCTATTCTAAATTAAAATACAAATTTAGCACCCACAATCCCTTCAGGTATCCACTTGAAGGGATTTTTTATGCCCATGATTTTGATGCAACGATTTCTTGTTTTATAATCTTGGATTAAACTATCGAACCAAACACTTAGTTTTGGGTTTCTATAAAGAATATGGCTAAAGGAAGACACCTACCTACAATTAATGAACCTAAGAAAGCAAACTGGAACGAAGGATTCAAAGCATTAAAGTATGTCCCAAGGTTCTTTAAAAAAGTATGGGAAGCTAGTCCTAATATGTTCGCTTGGAATGTCATCCTAAGACTCCTTAATGCAGCGACACCTATATTGTTACTCTGGGTAGGTAAATTGATAATCGATGAGGTAATACTCCAGATAGATTTAGAAGAGAAAAATTTATCAACGCTATGGACGTACATCATCATAGAGCTTGGTATAGCCATTTTCTCAGATTTAGTAGGACGAGGAACTAACCTTACAGATGGGTTGATAGGAGACTTATATTCTAATAAATCATCAGTAGAGATCATCAATAAAACTGCAGAGATAGAGTTAAAAGATCTAGAGGATCCCGATTTCTATGATAAACTGGAGAGAGCTAGGAGACAAACAAACAGCCGAGTATCATTATTGACAAATATCTTATCTCAATTGCAGGATATTATCACAGTCGTTTCATTGATAATAGCGCTCATATATTTTGAGCCTTGGTTAATTATATTGCTAGTGTTAGCGATTATTCCTTCGTTTATAAATGAGATTAAGTTTAGTCGTTCTAGTTATTCATTAGCTCGCTCGTGGACAGTCGAGAGAAGAGAGCTGGATTACTTAAGGCATACTGGAGCCAGTGATGTCACTGCAAAGGAGATCAAACTTTTTGGCCTTACCTCATTTATTTCTGAGCGTTTTGAGACATTGGCACATAAGTATTTCTTAGCTAATAAAAAGCTCACGGTTAAGCGTACTTTTTGGGGAGCGATATTTAATGTACTCGGAGTGTTAGCTTATTATGGAGCTTATGTTTTAATAATAATCAGAGTGGTTGGAGGATTTTTATCTGTGGGAGAGCTGACCTTTTTATCTGGTTCTTTTAATCGCTTACGTTCACGCCTACAAGGTATGTTCTTTAGGTTTTCAAGGATTTCTGAGAGTGCCCTTTATCTTAAGGATTACTTTGATTTTTTAGATATCGAAGTAGATAAATTAGATGATAAAGAGTTACTACCACTACCTCAAGATATTAAAGAGGGGTTTGAGTTTAGGAATGTAAGCTTTAAATATCCAGATACAAAACAGTATGTATTATCAGGACTTAATTTTAATCTGAAGGAGGGAGAGAAGTTGGCTTTTGTAGGAGAGAACGGTGCTGGGAAGACTACGCTTATAAAACTGATACTTCGCTTTTATGAACCTAATGAAGGACAAATTTTATTAGATGGAGTTGATGTAAGGAGATATGCTAAAGCTGAATATCAAAATATGTTTGGAGTAATTTTTCAAGATTTTATTAAGTACAACTTTACTGCGGGAGAGAATATAGGTGTTGGTAAGATCGAAGACTTTGGGAATGTAGAAAAAATAGATATTGCTGCAGAGATGAGTTTGGCGAGCGATGTAGTGTCAGAGCTAGAATTTGGATATGATACTAAGATGGGTAGACAATTTCCAGGAGGTGTAAATCTTTCTGGTGGTCAATGGCAAAAGATAGCTTTAGCCCGAGCATACATGAAAGACGCAAAAGTAGTAGTGCTAGATGAACCTACATCGGCACTTGATGCCAGGGCTGAGTATGAAGCCTTCCAAAGATTTATCGGGCTGACCAAAGGAAAGACAGCAATTATAATTTCTCATCGATTTAGTACAGTAAGAATGGCTGACAGGATCTTAGTACTAAAACATGGTAAGGTTTTAGAAATTGGAACACACGAAGCGCTGTTAGAAAACGGAAAACTGTATGCAGAGTTATTTAGACTACAAGCAGAGGGCTATCAGTAAAGTGTCGCTAAGACTCAAAAAAAAGTATGCGGCACAAAGACCGCACACCTCTAATTCCCTAAGTATGGAAGCTTAATGTTTTTTTGTCTCACGTGATTGGAAGATGACCAGAGGAAGCAAGAAGCGACTTGTATATTATAGACGTGGCTATATTAGGTGTCCCACAGTATCGTAAAATATATTAACAGTATTTAACATGTAAAATTGAATACCTCAAGTGCCACCCTCGTGATTGGGTATGGTGGCTATGGTTGATGGTATTATAGTAATGTTATTTTGATAGCCGTTTAATTTCTTTTTTAGCTCTTGCCTGAAATCCACCTGTGCCGTGCGGTATCTGATCATAGATGGCTTCTATAAGCTCTTCTTTTAGCTCTGGGAGCTTCATAGCAAGATTTGTAAGTGTGGTTAAGGCAAATGCTTTAATGGCTGTAGGAGCTGATGTATTGACTAAAGCATCAAAACACTTCTCATACACCTTGCCTTGGTATTCTTCAGGGACATCCATGAATTGTAAAAACCTAAACGTATTGCGAGTATAAGCATCGTGTGGCGCATGATCAAGGTGATCTAGTATCTCACCCAAATAAGGAATTACTTTATCAGGTTGCTCTGCTGCTATAATCCCCATTGGCCAGGAGGCACTTTGACAAACCCTTAAATTATCACTCAAGAATAGTTCTATAAGCTCTTCAAAATCGTAATCCTTATTCTCTAATTGTGCTATGAAGTTATTGAGATCGGTCTTGTTCCTAATTCCTAGTATACCATCCTTAATTAGAAAGCTATCTGACATTAACCACTAAATAAAAGCTTTTAGCGCTAATGTGAGAACTTATGTGGCAAGATTATTGATTTAAATACT